>CANGMH010000289.1 GCA_947454005.1 Verrucomicrobiota bacterium | reverse complement strand
TGATGATGCTGGATGGCGACGGCCAGCACGCGTCCGGGGATATCCCGGCTTTCTTCGCCGCCGCCGGGTCCACGGGGGCGCCGTTGGTGATCGGCGACCGGATGGGTTCGGCGGGAGCGATGCCCTGGGTGCGGCGCGCGACGAACCGCTGGCTCAGCGCGCGGTTGTCGGCTCTGGCCGGTGTCGAGCTTCCGGATTCGCAATGCGGTTTCCGCCTGGCGCATCTGCCGACGTTGCGCGGGCTCGGGTTGCGGAGCGTCCGCTACGAGATCGAGTCGGAGATGGCGGTGGCCTTCGCGCGCGCGGGACACCGGGTCGCGTCGGTTCCGGTGCAGGTGAGGTACGGATCGGAGCGCAGCAAGATCTCGCCGCTGCGCGACAGCCTGCGGTGGTGGTGCTGGTACCTGTCGGTGGCGCGCTGAACCCGCGGGCCGGAGTATTCCGCTTGCGCGGTCCGCGGCGGCAAAAACATCGTCCGCTCCCTGAACACGATGACCGATGCCGGACCATCTACCACGCCGGTCCCTTGCGCGTACCGACGTGTCCTACCGGTGGTGCGACGCATCGGCACGACCTTGCTGGTGGCGTACGCCATCGGCCGTCTCAGCGACTTGGCGATGCGGGCCGACGCGCGGATCACGGATCCGCCGGGTTTCGGGCGGGGCATGCTCCACGGGGCGTTGATGCCGGTCGCCTGGCCGTCGCTGCTCATGGGCCACGACCAGCCGATCTACGCGGAGCGCAACACGGGCCGTCTCTACAAGCTGGGATATTCCGCGGGCATCAACATCTGCGGCGCGGTGTTCTTCGGCGGCCTCTTCTGGCGGTTCAACCGCTGGCGCGAAGCGTCGAAGGGCCGGTGATGCGCGGACGGGTCCGGTCGCGGCGGTCACGGCTTGCATCGGTCCCTTCCTTCGGCAGCGTTGCGCGTGATGCATGTCGCAAGATCCTGGCCGCGGTGGTTCCTCGCGCCGGTCTGGATGGCGTTCGTGATGCGGGCGTCGGCCCTGATCCTCTTCGGCACGGATGATCCCCAACGGAACACGGCGCCGCCGACGGGAGATCTCGCGGGCAGCGGCTGGCAATGGCAGAACGACAGCGGCCAATGCTCGACGGCGATCGGCCCACGGCACGCGGTGACGGCGCGGCACCTGGGCCTCTCGGCGGGCGGCGAGGTCCGGTTCGGCGGATTGTCGTACTTCGCGACGGCGGTGGCGGACGCCCCGCGAAGCGACCTGCGGTTGATCGAGCTCGCGGGACGGCTTCCGGCGGCCGCTCCCATCCACGCCGGCACCAACGAGACGGGCCGGACCATCGTGCTGCACGGGCGCGGGACACTCCGTGGGCCGGCCGTATTCGCTGATGCTCCGGGTGGTCCCGAACTGCGCGGATGGCGCTGGGGAGCGGCGGACGGACGCCTGCGCTGGGGCACCAACACGGTGTGGACGGCGTATACGCCGAAGCCGGAGGACGGTTTCACCGGCGAGGTGCTGCTGGCCAAGTTCAGCAAGGACGGCGGCGACGATCTGGCATCCTGCTCCGGCGGCGATTCGGGCGGCGGTGTGTTCCTCAAGGACGACGACGGCCGGTGGAAGCTCGCGGGGGTGATCTTCGCGGTCGAGGCCGAGTTCCGCACGGCCGCGGATGGCGAGAGCTTCTTCGCGGCGTTGTTCGACCGCACGGGCTTCTACCAGACCGTGAAGCCGGACGAATGGGGGCTCGATCCCGAGGCCGAGGAACGACCCGAGACGGTGCTCTACATCACGCGCGTCTCGGCGCATGCCGACTGGCTGGCGACGCAGATGGCGAACCCGCCGGCGGTCGCATGGCCGAGGCTCTTCAGCTCGATCCAGGTCGCCAGCGGGTACGCCGAGCATCCGGCCTACGCGGTCGACGTGGCGAAGAAGACGATCACCATCCTCGCCCCGGACGGGCCCGCAAGGTTCTTCGCGCTCGACGGTGCCTCGGTGGTCGGCGCGCCGTCCCCGCAGGACGGCCGGTTGGTCTTCAACTACGAATGAAAAAGCCCGCGCCGATGAAGGCGCGGGCCATGGAAGAGGTGCGACCGGATCAGACCACCTTGGTCTTGCCCGGGATGGCGACCGGATAGAAGCCGTCCGGTCCGGCGAGCGTCTTGGGCGTGGTGTCCCACGAGTAGTTGTCGGGATGGAGATCGACGTTGGAGTTGAGGGCGTCCTCCCAGGAGACCTCGACGCCGGAATACGTCGCCAAGCGGCCGAGGATGGCGGTCATCGTGGACTTCGCGCCGTTGAAGGCCTCGTTGTACGGCAAGTTGTTGCGGATGGCCGCGAAGAGGTCGTCGTGCTCGACCTGGTACGGATCCTTGTCCTTGCCCTTGTAGCGCCAACCTTCGCCGCCCTTCGGCTTGATGGAGTAGCCGCTGACGTCGCAGATGCCCTTGGAGCCGACGGCGTGCTCGCTGACGCTGCTCCAGCAGCCGCGGATGTGGCGGCACTGGCTGAAGTTGGTCGCGCCGTTCTCGTAGAAGAACTCGACCGCGTGGTGGTCGTAGATCTCACCGTATTCCTTCGCGGTGCGGACCTGCCGGCCACCCATGCCGCGGGCCTTCACCGGGTAGCCGTTGAGCACCCAGTTGGCGACATCGAGGTTGTGGATGTGCTGCTCGACGATGTGGTCGCCGCCGAGCCAGACGAAGTAGTACCAGTTGCGCATCTGGTACTCCATCTCGGTCTGGCCTTCCTTGCGGGGGTTGACCCAGACGCCGGCGTCGTTCCAGTAGGTGCGCATCGTGTGGATGTCGCCGATGGCGCCGTCATGCAGCCGCTTGATGGTCTCGAGATAGCCGCCTTGGTGGTGGCGTTGGAGGCCGATGCCGACCTTGAGGTTCTTCTTCTTCGCCTCTTCGGCGGCGGCGAGGAACTTGCGGACGCCCGGAGCGTCGGTGGCCACCGGCTTCTCGGCGAACACATGCTTGCCTTGGCGGACCGCTTCCTCGAAGTGGATCGGGCGATATCCCGGAGGCGTGGCGAGGATGACGACATCGGCGAGGGCGATGGCCTGCTTGTAGCCGTCGAGGCCGGTGAACTGGCGCTCGGCGGGCACGTCGACCTTGTCGCCTTGGGCCGACTTCAGGTTGGCGAGCGCGCCTTCGAGGCGGTCCTTGAAGGCATCGGCGATGGCGACCAGCTTGGTGCCGGGGACGTTCAACGCCTGGTTGGCCGCGCCGGAGCCGCGTCCGCCCGCGCCGACGAGGGCGATCTTGAGCGTGTCGTTGCCTTGGGCGTAGGCGAAGCGGCTGGCGGCGAGCGCGCCGACCGCGGCGACGCCGGCGGTGGTGATGAAATTGCGCCGCGTTACCGGCGTGATGATCGGTGACTGGTTCATGATGGGTGCTGTTCGGCCGTTCGGACGCCGACAAAGGCGCGCCGATTCAAGCCGGTTGGTCTTGTGACAGGGAACTTGCTGCGAGGCTATCGGGCGCGGTGCGGCGGGCAAAGGAAAGTTTGCTGCGTCGCTGCGCGGCTGGATGCAGGAGCGCGGCCTGCTGCTCCGCGCGGACGCCGCTTCGTACCCGGGCTCGCCGCCCGAGGTGGCGGACAACACTGCGGGTGTCCGCGGCGAGCGCCCGCGATCGGTGAGCCGTCCGTCCGTCGACCCGGGCCCGCGACAACAAAAAACGGCGCGTCATGGACGCGCCGTGTGTCTCCGCCGTGACCGGGCGAGCCGGGTCACTTCTTCGGCGGGAAGCTGGTCCAGACGGCCCGGAGCTCTTCCGGCGTCGCGGGCACGGTCATCGGGCGCACCACGCGCCAGCCGAGGAACTGCGCGTCGGTCAGGTACCACTTGGATTTCGGCAGCTGCGGATCGCGCATCTTCCAGCTCGGGTCGCTGGGCTTGCGTCCCGCGATGCGCAGGTCGCCGACATCGTCGTCCCACGAACCGCCGCGGGCGACGTGCGGATATTCGGCGAAGCCCGGCTGCCACGGGTTCTCGCCGGGCAACGTCGCGTAGGCGTCGGCCTTGTAGCCGTCCATCGTCCATTCGGCCACGTTGCCGATCATGTCGTGCAGACCCCAGGGGTTGGGCTTCTTCTTGCCGATCTTCTGGTACTTGCCGTCCGCGTTGTCGGAGAACCAGGCGTACTCGGCGGCCTGCTTCGGGTCGTCGCCCCAGAAATACTTCGTGGTGGTGCCCGCGCGTGCGGCGTATTCCCATTCGGCCTCGGTCGCGAGCCGGTAGAAATGGCCGGTCTTGGCCGACAACCAGCGGCAGTAGTACAGGGCCGCCATGTGGGTCATGCTGATGGCCGGGAAACCTTCCTTGCCCATGCCGAAGCTCATCTCGACGTAGGGCGTGGTCGGACGGCTCACCGCGTCGGCTTCCTTGCCGATGTAGGGATTGCCGCCGTCCGCCGGGGCGGGGAACTGCATGACCAGCATCAGCTCGCGGTTCACGCGCTCGGTGCTGACGTTGGTGCCCTTCTCGAAGGCCGGGAACTGGAACAGCTCGTACTCGGACCAGCCCACCTCGGTCTTTCCCATCCAGAACGGCGAGATCTTGACCTTCTTTTGCGGACCTTCGTCCGCCTTGCGCCCGGCTTCATCGGCCGGGCTGCCCAAGAGGAACTCGCCGCCGGGGATCGCCACCATGTCGAACTTGGCCGTCGTGCCGGGGATGGATTCCGAGAAGTTCTCCGCCTTGGCGCCCGTGGGCAGCGGATTGTTCTTCACCAGCAGCGCATGCAGCGCGGCGTAGAGCGCGGTCTCGTCGCGGCTGGTCGAGGCGGCGGCCTCTTTCTGCGAAAGGGTCACGCCGTCCGGCCATTCGGCGCCCTGGTCGATCCAGTCGCGGAGCAGGTCGGTCTGCTGCTGCGGCAGCGGTCCGCCCTTCTTCTTCGGCGGCATGAGGTCGTCGTGGTCGGCGGGGAGGATGGTCGAGGTGAAGACCTTCGAGGCCTTGGCGTCGCCGGGCACGATGTCCTTGGACTTGAAGAACTCGCTCTTCACGTCCATCCGCAGGTCGCCCTTGGCGTGGCCTTCCTTGTGGCAGGCGACGCAGTGGACCTCGAAGATCGGCTGGATCTGCTTCACGAAATCGACGCGCTCCGCTTGCGCGAGCTTGATGTCTTCGGGCCAGGGCGCGCCCTGCTCGATCCAGGTCTTGAGCGTGGTCTGCTGGGCGGCGGTGAGGCGGTCGCCCTTCGGGGGCATCGCCTTGTCGTCGTCCTTCGGCAGCGTGGTGCTGGTGAAGAGCGGCGACTTGGCCGGATCGCCGGCGGTCAACGACGTGCCGGATTCGCCGCCTTTGACGGCCGCGGCACGGGTCACGAGGGAGAGACCGCCCTTGGGCTTCTCCGGTCCGTGGCACTTGAGGCAGTAGACCTCCAGGACCGGTTTGACCTGTTTCTTGAAATCGACCGGCGTCGCGGCGTGCAGCGCGACCGGGACGAGGAGAGCCGCGGCGAGCGCGAGGCGGGAAAGTGTGGGACAGCTCATGTGAACGGTGGAGGAGAGTAGCGGCGCGATACGTGGCGCTGTCAAATGCGCCGAACAGGACGCCCGCCGACGGAGGTTTGTTCGACCGGGATCAACGGGCGCGTCCGCCGGATCCGCGCGGGCCGTTCAACGGCGTCCGGGATCCAAAGCCAGCCCGGTGGTCTCCAGCATCGGGATGCCTTCGCGCAGGCTCAGGTCGCC
>CANGMH010000288.1 GCA_947454005.1 Verrucomicrobiota bacterium | reverse complement strand
GTTCTGCGCCGGGATCCTCGAATCGGCCGCGAACACCTTCCTTCTGCTCATCGCGGTGAAGCACTTCCATGCGGGGCCGCTCCCGAAGTCCTTCATCGCCGCCGCGGGAAGCGTCGGCCTGCTGCTGTCGCCCGTCGCGGTCACGCTCGTGCAGCGGCTCCGCTGGCCAGCGACGCTCGGTGTCTCGCGCCTCTTCGCGATCGGCGCCGCGTGCTTCGTCCTGATGGCCGCGGCACCGGTGCTCTGGATCTACGTGCCCTTGTGCGTGGTGGCGATGACGCTCAGTTCCGCGGTCATCCCGCTGATGACCGAGACCTACCACGTCAACTACCCCGCCGAAATGCGCGGCAAGCTTTACGCGCGCGCCTTCACGCTCCGCATCGCCGGCGCGATGCTCTCCGCGTGGGCCGGCGGACGTTTCCTCGACTGGCGGCCCGACGCGTTCCCGGCGCTGCTGCTGACCTTCGGCGCGGCTTTCGCCGTGGCATCCTGGTGCGCCCGTCGCATCCCCAGCCGTCCGCTGCACGACGACGGGGCGGCCCATCCGCTGCACGCAATGCGCTTCGTGCGCGAGGACCGCGTGTTCCGCCAGACGCTCATCGTGTGGATGTTCATGGGGTTCGCGAACCTGATGATGCTGCCGATGCGCGTGGAGTTCCTGGGCAATCCTCTCCACGGGCTCGCGAGGTCCGCCGCGGAGATCGCCTTCCTCACCGGCGTCGTCCCGAACCTCGCGCGCCTGGTGATGAACCCGGTCTGGGGCTGGCTCTTCGACCGCATGGATTTCTTCGCCCTGCGCACCACGCTGAACGTCGGTTTCGCGCTGGGCATCCTCGCCTTCTTCACCAGCGACACCACGACCGGCTTGGTCGTCGGCGCTATCATCTACGGGATCTCGAACGCGGGCGGCGACGTCGCATGGGGCCTTTGGGTGACGAAGTTCGCTCCGCCCGGTCGCGTCGCGGACTACATGGGCGTGCACACGTTCCTCACCGGCGTCCGCGGCGTCGCGGCGCCGGTCGTCGCCTTCCAGCTCGTGCAACGGTTCCCGCTCGCGTCCCTCGGTTGGGCCAGCGCCGCGATGATCGTCGTGTCCACGCTGCTGCTGCTGCCCGAGATCGGCCGGAGCCGTGCCAAGCGCAAAGGCGAAGTCGTCACCGAAGAAGTGGTCGACTGATCCCTGCGGCGGAAGACCCGCTCAGGCCAGCTGGCAACGGGGACAGTGGAACGTGCTCCGTCCCGCCTGCACGCAGCGCACCACCTCCCCGGAGCACCGCGTGCACGGCTCGCCGTCGCGTCCGTAGACCGCGAAGCGCTCCTCCGCCGACCGCGTGGCCGGCCCCGTCTCCTTCGCGCCGTAGTAGAACAGCGCGTGGCCCTTCCCTGCCCCGCTCCAATCCAGCGGCACCGAGCCGCCGAAGCGGATCGCGTCGGCCAGGACCTCCCGGACCCGGTCGCGCAGGCGGCCGATCTCCTCGCGTCCGAGCGACCGGGCCCGGCGCAGCGGCGAGATCCCGGCGAGGAACAACGCTTCGCTCGCATAGATGTTGCCGATGCCGGCGACGAGCGACTGGTCCAGCAGCTTCACCTTCACCGCCTGGGACGATCGACCGAGCGCCTCGGAGAAGGCATCGGCGGTGAAGTCATCCGACAACGGCTCCGGACCGAGCTCGGCGAGCGGCGCCCGGTCCAGGTTGAAGCGGCCGAAACATCGCTGGTCCTCGAACACGAAACGCTGCTCGCCGAGGTCGATCGATACCGCGGTGTGCTTGGGCAGCGGAGCCGAGGCGGGTTGGAGGAACATCCGTCCGGTCATGCCGAGGTGGCCGACCACGGAGAATGGTTCCGAGCGCGTCCCATGGCGCAGATCGAAGAGCAGATACTTCGCCCGGCGCGTCGTCGCGCCGAACGTCGCGCCGACGAGCCGGTCGGCCAAGGTCGCGGACGTCTCGGGCCGCACGATCTTCGCGCGCCCGACGGTGACGCCGCGGATCCGCTTCCCCCGGAGCAGCGGATCCAGATGGCGGACGAGGACTTCGACTTCGGGCAGTTCCGGCATGCGACGCGACGGTAGGTAAGTGCCGGGGACGCGCAACGTCGGCCTGATCCGGCGGATTGAGCGGGCCTCTCGGGAATGGTCATTTCATTTTGATGGGGCCGCCTCCGATGACGGCGAGGGCTGCTCCACGCGGAGTCGGAGCGCAAATTTCGCTCGGACCCCAGGCCGCCCGATCCGTCGCGTCGTTCCCAAAGGTTCGCAAATCCGAAGCAGAACCACCTCCGACAATGCCCTTCCAACGGGTTCGTTGACGCCCGTCAACACCGCTGACAGGTTCTTTCCATGAAGTCCACGAAGCCTGCCGTACCGGCCGATCCGGAGGTGGCTACCCAGGGCACGCGATGGGCAGCCATGATCCGCGCCGGATCCGTCCGGCTTATCGTCCGTCGTCAACTTGCGACCCGACATCAGCCCGCGTGAGCACCCGGTGATGGCCGCCGTCCGCCGCTGCACTTGCCTCGCTGATGGACGGGCATGGGACATCGATCCGCAGCCCGGCCGGGTCCCTCTCGAACCGAAAAGGTCACGTTGATGCCCGCGAACCGACAGGCTTCCGACTCCAGTGAGCGGAATCGGTGGATGTCTTCCACATCCGTGGCGGTCGCCATCGCGACCATCGCAGCCATCACAGGTGCCGTGTCGTTGGTGCTGCACCGTTCCACCGGCCAGCCGTCTTCTTCCGAGGTCGTCCTCTACTGCGCGCAGGACCAAGTGTTCGCCGAGCCCATCCTCGCCGAGTTCACCCGGCGGACCGGCACCCGGGTGAAGGCGGTGTTCGACAGCGAGGCGGTCAAGACCGTCGGCCTGGCCAACCGGTTGCTCGCGGAGCGCGGCCGTCCGGCCTGCGATGTCTTCTGGGGCAACGAAGAATTCCGGACGCGCCAGCTCGCCGAAGCCGGGGTCTTCCGCGATCCCGACGGCTGGAAGGCGTTCGGCCGGCGCACCCGACGCCTGGTGGTGGACACACGGTGGGTCGGCGGTCCGGCATCAGTGGATCAGTCTTCAGCGGGACATGCCGGTGCGATCGTTACTGACCCACTGCCTACGGGTTCACCGATCACTCCTCCCGGTTCGCTTCTCGAGCTCACGAACGCGCGTTGGCGCGGCAAGGTCTCGATCGCGTTCCCGCTGTTCGGCACGACCGCCACGCACCTCCACGCGCTGCGTCAGCATTGGGGCGACAGCAACTGGACGACGTGGTGCAGGGCGCTCGCGGCCAACCAACCTTTCTTGGAAGAAGGCAACTCGCAGGTCGTCCGCCGCGTCGCCCGCGGCGAGGCGACGGTGGGGCTCACCGATTCAGATGATATCGAGGCCGGTCGGCGCGAAGGCCTGGCCGTGTCCGCGTTGCCGGTCTCACCGGAGATGCTGGCCATCCCGAACACCGTGGGCATCGTCCGCGGCGCTCCGCATCCGGAGGCGGCGCAGAAGTTGTCCGACCACCTGACATCGCCGGAGGTGCGAGCGAAACTGGTCGCCGTCGCAGCGCTGGAGGACGGAGTGGCGGACGGGGCGACGCTGCGACCGGATTGGCCGGTGTTGCTGCGCGACCTCGACCGGAGCACTGCCCGGCTTCAGGAGATCTTCCGCCGATGAACGCCAAACATCCTGGAGTGCGCCGGCAGAGCGCAGCGACGACGGCGCTTTCGGCAAGACATGAGAACGTGATGACGCGGATGGATGCGCCCGACCAAAGCGGTGTCGCGCTTCGTTTGCCACCGCGCTCCAAGACACCGCCGCGCTGGCCATGAACCTTTCCCTGCTGCTGAACTCACTCGCCGTAGGGCTCGGCGCGACGGCTCTGGCGCTCGTCTTCGGCTTCGCGGTCGCGATGGCCGCGGCCGCGAGCGCACGTTGGCGCGGCGCGGTCCTGGCCTGCGCCGCGGCAAGCCTCGCGATGCCTCCGTTCCTCGCGGCCAACGCATGGCTCGACCTGACGGCGGATTGGCGGGCGACGGGGGCGCCGGAAACGGTCGCTCTCCGATCGTTGCCGCTGACCGCCTGGGTCCTCTCGACCTTGCTCTGGCCGATCACGACGTTCCTCGTCCTTGGGGCGTGGTCGAAGCTCCAGACCGAGCATCTGGAGGCCGAGCCTCTCATGCGCGGTGGAAGCCTCGTCCGACGGTTGCTGTTGCCGGCCGCGCTCGGCGAACTGGGCGTCGCCGCGGTCACGACGCTCGCGCTCGCGCTCGCGAACTTCACGGTGCCCACGCTGTTCCAGGTGCGCGTGTTCACCGAGGAGTTCTGGATCCGCTTCAACACGCAGTTCGACACCCTGGGCGCGTTGCGGGCCGCGTGGCCGTTGCTCCTGCTGCCGCTCGCCCTGCTCGTGCTGATGCGCGGACGCGACATGACTTGGCTGCGCCGCCGTCCCGCCATCGATGCCGACCTGCTGGCCCGGCAGCTCGGCGGTTGGCGACCGGTCGCCGCGGTGGCCACCGTGCTCTGGACCGCGTCGGGGCTCGGATTCCCGTTGGCGAAGCTGTCGTTCGCGAAGCGCACCTGGACCGAGCTACCGGGAGCGATTGATGCCGGTGGCGACGCGCTCGCCAACTCGTTGGTCGCGGCGGCCGGCACGGCCACGTTGCTGACGGCGTTGTCCCTGATCTCTGCGGACCGGACGGCCGACGGCCCGGGCCTCGGGTCCTCCCGCCTCGTCCGCTGGCTCGGGCCGGTGGTCGCTGGCGCGGGTTGGATCGTCTTCCTGCTTCCGGGCGTCGTGCTCGGGGTCGCGCTGATCTGGATCTTCAACCGGCCCGTGCTGGACGGCCTCTACCACTCGACCGGCATCGTGTTGACGGCTTTGGCGGTGCGTCATTTCGCTCCCGCCCGGTCCTTGGTCGGGCTGGCCGCGGCATCGACCGACCCGGAGCTCGCGGACGCCGCGCGGTCGGCAGGCGCCGGACGTTGGCGCGTGTTCAAGGACGTGCGTTGGCCGCAGATGCGCGGCGGTGTCGCGGCCGCGTGGTACGCCGTCTATCTGCTCTGCCTCTGGGACGTGGAGACCGTGGTGCTCATCCAGCCGCCCGGCGGCGAGACGCTCGCGCTACGGATCTTCAACCTGCTCCACTACGGTCATGCGGCGCAGGTGAACGCCCTTTGCGTGGTCATGCTCGGCCTGGCGTTGGCGCCGTTGGTGGTTTGGTATGTTTGGTGCCGGCTCGACGTCCGATTTTCCAGGAGGCCAAGAACTTGGCCGGCTCTCGGGGCGATGGGCCTCGCGGTCGGAATGTTCTGCGGTTGTTCGCGGGGCACCCCTTCCGACACCACACCGATCGATTCCCGGTACTTCTCCGCCGTGCAGGTCATCGGCACGCGCGGCGTGGCGCCGGGGCAGTTCAACAAACCGCGGTCGCTCGTCTGCGACCGGGACGACAACCTCTACGTCGCCGACATCACCGGCCGGATCCAGAAGTTCAGCCCCGATGGACGATGGTTGCTCCAGTGGCAGATGCCGCAGACCGACCTCGGCAAGCCGAAGGGCATGGGTCTCGACCCGGCCGGCAACATCATCGTCGTCGAACCGCACTACATGCGGGTGAACCATTTCACGCCGGAGGGCAAGCTGGTCGCCCGATGGGGCGTGAAAGGCACGGAGGCGGGCCGCTTCATCCTGCCGCGCGGGATCGC
>CANGMH010000287.1 GCA_947454005.1 Verrucomicrobiota bacterium | reverse complement strand
AGATGAACTGGCAGAGCTGAAGAAGGAGAACCGCGACCTGCAGATCGCCAACCGCGGAAAAGACTACTTCATCGAGCGCATGGAGAAGGAGCGAGAGACCATGCTCACTCAACTCGTCGAGAGCAGCCGAACCGTCGGTCAGCTCGAAACCCGCATCCATCAATTGGAGGCTCCCAGAACAGCCCGCCGGCTCGACGTACGTTCCGAGCCAGAATTGGAACCACCGAAAGGGGCGCAGAACTTCAGACGGTAGACCAACGAGAACAATGGCACCGGCATTTCGCCGGTGCCCTTTTTTTATCTGCCGCATCGTTCCGAATTTTGCCGAAAGGGGGATCCGCTGGTCGTCAAGAAAGCCACTGTGGACGCGGAGGTTGCCCCGCTAACACGGCTGCGCCGCTAATGTGGTGAGCGATTAGTTCGATTACAAAGAGTGGCGACCTTGTCGACGATGAGTTCGGCGGTGGCTGTCCAGACGAAGGGCTTTGGATCTTTGTTGTCGGCCTCGATGTAGTCGTCGATCGCGGTGATCAGTTGGTCGACGCTTTTGAACACACCGCGCCGGATCCGCTGCTCGGTGATCTTTCCGAACCAGCGTTCCACCTGGTTGAGCCAGGAACCGCTGGTGGGTGTGAAGTGGAGGTGGTACCGGGGACGCTTCTGGAACCAGGCGGCCACCCTCGGCGTCTTGTGGGTGGCGTAGTTGTCGAGGACGAGGTGGATCTCGAGTCCGGGAGGCACCGATCGGTCGATCTGGTCCAGGAAGCGGATGAACTCCTGGTGCCGGTGCTTTTGATGGCAGCGGCCGATCACCTTTCCAGTGGCCACGTCCAGGGCAGCAAAGAGCGACGTGGTCCCATGCCGGTAGGAACGGTGTCCAAGCGGCGTTGCTATGACGAGGCATAGAGGGCCCTGAGGTGGAACAGGGCGGCGTGTTCCGTGAGTTTGTCGCGGAGGGAGCGGCGTAGCCAGCGGATGAACTTGAGGCTGTGCTGGGAGGCCCTGCGGGCCGCCTGGACGAGTGCTGGCAACACCCGGCCCTTCTTCGCGCAGACCTTGGCCTCGGCCATGGTGCGGGAGCTCCAATGGGTGGCGTTCTTAGAGCCTGTTTGAAAACACGGGATAGCCAGCGATCAGGCGAGTCTTCGGATCTGGATGCGTATCATGGCGAGGAGGACGAAGGCCTCGGCGCTGGCGGTGGAGGTCTCGTAGTCGCGGACGAGGCGGCGGTGGCGCATGAGCCAGCCGAAGGTGCGTTCGACGACCCATCGGCGAGGCAGGACGGTGAAGCCGCTGGCCTTGTCGGAGCGTTTGACGACCGTGACGGCGAGCTTGGGCCGGAGGTCGCGGACCCAGGCGGCGAAAGCCGTACCGCTGTAGCCGCCGTCGACCCACAAGAGCCGCAGCCAGAAGAACCAAGGCAGCACGCGGGCCAGCAGGGCCTGGGCGCCTGCGCGCTCCGGCGTGCTGGCCGGGGTGACATGGACGCCGAGCAGCAGGCCCAGCGTGTCCACCAGCAGGTGGCGCTTGCGCCCTTTGATCTTCTTGGCTGCGTCGTAGCCGACGGCCCCGCCGTGCGGGTCGGATTTCACGCTCTGGCTGTCCAGGATCGCCGCCGTGGGCCTCGAGCGTTTGCCGGCCCGGCCCCGCACCAAGGCCCGGAGCCGGGCGTTGAGCGCCTCCCAGACGTGCTCACGCGTCCATTTGCGGAAGACATGGTAGACCGTCTGCCACGCCGGGAACTCCTTGGGCAGCAGCCGCCACTGGCACCCGGCTTTGGCCACATACAGCAGCGCGTTGAGGATGCGCCGCAGATCCGTGCGGGGCCGGCCCAGGCGCTGGGGCGGAGGGAGCATCGGTTCCACCAGCGTCCATTGGGCATCTGTGAGGTCCGTGTCGTAGGCAGCGATTTTCATCGCCTGACAGAGCTGCCGCTATGTTTGGCCGCCCCGCCCACAGCCCGTTGTCAAGCGCCCACCACTCGCTTTTCACGCCGACGTCTCCTCACCCCGTCAACCCAGCCCGACTTCTCAAACAGGCTCTTAGGGCGGGTCTCCAGCGTGCGCGTGATGACCGCTTCCACCTTTTCATCGGTGATCTTCCGCGGTTGTCCCGAGCGCGGTGCATCTCCCAAGGCCCCCAGACGCCCAAGCAGAAACCGCTCTCGCCATTTGCCCACCGTCTGGATCGTGACTTTGAGCTTGGCGGCCACCGCGGTGTTGCTCTTGCCCGCCGCGCACTCCAGGACGATGCGCGCACGCAGAGCGGTCCGCTGATCGGTCTTGGGCCGACGGGCCATGAGTTCGAGCTTCGACTGCTCTTCGGTGCCGAGGATCAAGGGCTTGGTCGGTCGTCCGGTTGCCACGACACGACGATACCCTCTTCCGGGAACATATTGTACGAACTATTCGCTCACCTCACTAGCCATTTTTCTTCTCTTGAGGAAACCCAAGTTCAGCAAGCGTGGCCCGTGACGGGAAAATGTTCTGCGCGATGTGCTCGTTGCCGGTGACTCCGACCAACTCGACAGGGCTTTGGATGCACTGAACACCGAATCCGTGATGGAGCTTCCCGCTGCGAGCGGTTCGACGGGACGTATGGCGATTGACCGGATGCGCCGAGCGAGAAGCTTACACCCGACCGAGGTTTACCTGAACCTCCTGCGCGGGCAGGGGGTGCGGCCTGGGTTGCGCCGGGAACTCGGGCTCTTACGGCGTCTTGCCCCTCAACTCCCGCGCGAACGCCGCGAACTTCTGGCCGAGCCGGCTCGCCGGCCGCCGCTGATCGGCGGTGGTTCCGACGGAACCGAGGCATCGATCACGTCTTGCCGGGGTGCCCGGTTGAAATCGTGACATTTGTGTGACGATGGGCCCGTGACCTGCTCTCTTCCGGGCTATCCATGCTTGCACTCTTGTCCCAGCCCAAGGGGTCCGCGCGTTTGTGCCCATCGTTTGCGCTCGGCCGGTTGCTGTCGTTCCTCGCGGTGTCTTCGTCGGTCGGGCCCGCATTGGTCGCCGGGGACTTCGCGAACCTGACCGATTCGTTCGGCAACACGGAGGTCATCATGGGGGTCCACCATCCCTCGACCACCAATCCTGACGGCACGGGGATCGATTTCTGGACCCCGGAGATGGAAGGGGCGGCCGCGAAGGACGCGAGCTTCTCCAATCCCCACATCGCCGGGGCCGACGCCGACGGGAACATCTACGTCGCGGACAAAGCCAGCCACGCCATCCTCAGGATCACACCGGACCGCCGGGTCCACACCTTCGCCGGGACCCACTTCCCGGGCTACAACGGTGACGGCCCGGCCCCGGCCACGTCGCTCCAGATCACCTCTCCGAACGGTCTTTACGTCCTCCCGGACGGCACGGTCTACCTGCTCGACCCGGGCAACCATCGGATCCGTCGGGTCGACCGGCACGGGATCATGACCACGGTGGTCCTCGACCCGGAACCCCGATGGGCACCCTCCGGGCGCGCCCTGTGGGTCAGTCCGGACGAGACGCTCATCTACTACACGCACGAGTTCCTGCCGGTCCCTCCCAGCATCATCGCGGATGGGGCCGTGGTGAAGCAGTGGACGCCGTCCCGCGGCATCGAGACGGTCTGCAGCAAGGACGTCGGCTTCCGCAACCCGGCCAACATCGCGGTCAACCCGGTCGACGGGAAACTCTACGTCACGGACCGCGCGGAAGAGGATCCGTCGAAGGTCGCCTGCGGAGTGTTCCGGGTGGACGGCCCGGATCTCCGGACCCGCATCACCGGGATCCCTTCGCAACCGAAGGCCGCCTCCGGGAAACGGGTGTCGGGAAGCTTCATCGACCAACCCCGCGGGATCGCTTTCCTCGCCGATGGCTCCTACTTCCTGTGCGCGCACAAGGACGGCAACGTCTGGTACGTCGATGCCGCAGGGATCTTGCACCTGTACATCCAAGGCTCCGGCAAAGGGGACACCTTCGTCATCAGCGACGGCCAGCATCCTCCCTTGGACGTCGGCAACGTGATCTCGCAACCGCGGGCGGTCACCCTCGCACCGAGCGGGGCGCTGCTGCTGGTCTCGAACGACAGCGGATACCTCGTGAAGGTCCCCAATGTCGTGCCACCATCGCCCGTACGCGACCTGGCCGTCTCCTATGATCACTCGCGTGGAGCGGTGCTGCGGTGGAGCAGTTCACCGGGGACGGGATACCGCATCGAGCGGACCCGAGATCCCGCGTCCCGGCGCTGGGATCCCATCGGCGCGGTCGCCGGCAAGTCCCGAGCGACGGCCACCGAGATGACAGACCCGGACGCAACGCTCCTGCCCTGGTCGTTCTATCAGGTGTCGCCTTCGCTCTGAACCGCGACCGGCCGACCCGCCAAGGACCGGCCACGAGAAGGCGGCCTGTCCGGACCTGCCGCCGGCCCGTTCAAGGCACAACTTGGCGATGGCAGTGTGGTGACCTACTACTGGTATCGCTTTTCCGACCAGCCGGCGATGCTCAATGCCGACCTCAACGCCGAGGAGCGTGAGCAGGTGCAGTTTCGTGTGAAGAAACTGCACCGCACCGGGGCCAAAGATCGCATCTACCTCACGCCGCCCGATGCCGGCACGATCGCCCAAATCGACCCCGCCCTTATCCTCACTCCACCGTGCGGCATGGAGGCAGGCTACGTGCCCATCGCCACCCGGCTGGAATAGGAAACTCCACGATGAGAAGCCGCCGCGAGACCCTCGACCACTGAATTGCTCCGAGAAAACGATTGCGATGTTCTCAGCACGGTAGAAAAAAATGATTTTTGCAACAATCCGGCGAAATCTTGGTGCTGGCAAACAAGAGGACGCAAAAGTAAGGTGCAGCGGTTCCTGATCCCTCATCTGCGTTTCGACAGACGGTTTAGCAGACGGTTGGATGGCATCGTTGGGAAGAAAAGGCTGTTTCAACCGAAGACCTCGCACGATTTCAACTCGGTTTAGCTACTTATTCATGGTGCCGGGACTATTACTGATCCGATGAAGTTATTCGCAGCATTGTACCGCACCGCCGATCGAGTCTATCCGGAGTCGACCTGGGGTGAGGCGCTCTACCGGGGAAAGTATCTTGTCCGTGGAATCCTCGCCGCGGGGCCGACTTTGCGATGGTTTCAACTGCTGGAATCACGGGATCTGGTCGGACTCACCCTTTCGCATCCACGTATCTTCAGCAAGCTTCAGCGCCCTTATCTCCACCGACGACTCGGTTTGCGAGCGCGATTGGCGGTCCTTGAAGCACATTATTCCTTCGTCACCACCCAGCTGACCGATGCCGCACGACGGGCCATTCTTTCGGATGCTGGGTTCGAAGTTGCGTCGATCCACATCGATGGGACCAAACGCTATTCCGTTTGTCTCCAGTATCTGGATCAATTCGAGAAGGAAGGAGAACTGACAGCGGTCTTGATCGACAACCTGCGAGGCGTCACGCTTTTTACGATGTCATTCACAATCACGCGCTGGACGGAGGAGGAACGCGAACTGTTCATCGGTGGACTGCAAGGGCAAATGGGAGCCAGCGATCGTGAGGGTATCGTTCAATTGACCCGATCACTGCACGGACTCCGGCCCAAAGCCCTGCTCGTCTTTGTGGTCCAACGATTGGCTCAATGCTGGGGAATCAACCGCCTTCGGGCAGTGGGCGATTCAGAACATATCTACCGACACTTCCGGAAACGCCGGGAGATCCTCGCAAGTT
>CANGMH010000286.1 GCA_947454005.1 Verrucomicrobiota bacterium | reverse complement strand
TCCTCCGCCCAGCGGCCGAGCGAGAAGGACCCGTCGGTGAGCAGCGGCGCGCGGGTCTCCTCGATGAAGCGCAGGAACTCGCGCATGGATTCCGCGGTGCGCCCCTGGAAACCCGCCTGCACGTCCGTGTGCCGCATGGTGGCGAAGACGCTGCAGTTGCGCGCGTGGCTGGCCTCGAGCACGCGCTCCATCGTCACGTCGCTCAGCCCCCGGGCGGGCGTGTTCGCGATGCGGAGCAGCGCGATGTCGTCGTGCGGGTTGAGGAAGGTCTTGAGATAGGCGAGGAAATCGCGGACCTCGCGGCGGTCGAAGTAGCTCTGCCCGCCGATGAGGTGGTAGCGGATCTTGGCCTTGCGCAGCGCGGTCTCCAGGGGTCGCGCCTGCTGGTTGGTGCGGAAGAGGATCGCCTGGTCGCCCCAGGGCACGCGGCGCGCGAGCCGGTCGTACTCGATGTTCTCTGCGACGACCCGCGCCTCCTCCTCGTCGTGCTCGAAGCACTGCATCAGCAGCTTCTCGCCGTCGCCCTTGGCGGACCAAAGGTTCTTCCCGCGGCGCCGGGCGTTGTTCTTGATCACCGCGTTCGCCGAGTTGAGGATGTGGTTCGTCGAGCGGTAGTTCTGCTCCAGCTTGATGACCTTGACCTCGGGGAAGTGCTTCTCCAGGTCGAGGATGTTGGCCACCTCGGCGCCGCGCCAGCCGTAGATCGACTGGTCGTCGTCGCCCACGACGCAGAGGTTGCGCGATTCCTGGGTCAACGAATGGACGAGCTCGAACTGGGACGCGTTGGTGTCCTGGTACTCGTCGACCATCACGTAGCGGAAGCGGTCGCGGCAGGCCTCCAGGGCGTCCGGATGCTCGCGGAAGAGCCGGAGCGTGAGCAGGATCAGGTCGTCGAAATCCACCGCGTTGCAGGCGTGGAGCGCGGATTCATAGCGCTTGGCGACGTGCTCGGCGAGGGCGCGCACGCCCGGGTCCTCGAACGCCCCGCCGCGCGAGCCGCCGTTCTTGAACTTGCTCAGCATCGCCAGGATCGCGCCGGGATCGGTCTTCTCGCCCTTCGCGGAGACGGCCGAGAGGATCTTCTTCATCGCCGCCAGCTGGTCGCCCTGGTCGTAGATCACGAAGCTCCGCTTGTATCCGAGCTTCTCGATGTGCTGGCGCAGGATCCGCACGCACAACGAATGGAAGGTGCAGACCGTCGGGCGCTCGGGTTTGGAGCCGTCCTCGCCGCGGGGCTGCTTGGGCACGAGCTCGTTCACCCGCTCCTGCATCTCGCGCGCGGCCTTGTTGGTGAAGGTGACGGCCAGGATCTGTCCGGGCGGGACACCGCGCTTCACCATGTGCGCGATGCGGTGGGTGATGACGCGCGTCTTGCCGGTGCCGGCGCCCGCGAGGATGAGCACCGGGCCGCGGTGGGTGACCACGGCCTGGCGTTGCTCGGGGTTCAGCGTGTCCAGATCCAGCACAGGGCCGCGGAGGATGAGAGCGGGGGCCGCCGGGTCAAGCGGTCAGGAAGGGGCCGCCCCCGGCCATCGGGCCATCCGCTGACGAAGCCCGCGCGACCCCGGACGAAGCGGGCCGCCGCCGGACGGTCCGGCAGCGGTCCTGGCCCGCCGTTCACCAGGCGCGCTCGATGCTCCGGCGCTGCCAGAGGAACTCGAACATGTTGCCCTCGTGCGGCTGGTCCCACGAGATCTTCATGGTCGAGACGGGGCCGATGTTCAGCCGCTCGATGTGCGCGTAGGCCTCGAGCTGCTCGATGAACGCCGGATCCTTGGTGATCGCCGTGCAGGCCAGCGTGTAGCCGATCTGGCCGAGCATGTCGGCCTGGGCGCAGGTCACGACGCTGGCGTACGGGCAGAGGAACTCCTTGTTGGCCAGCGGATGCGCGAAGGAATCGCAGCGCACGATGGTCGGGCGCATGTAGGTCCCGCCCTCGAAGACGGCCTTGCGCGGTCCGGTCCGGTGCTTGGCGGTGACGTCCTCGGCGCCGGGCGTCCTCAGGCCCTCCTCGATCTGGTTGTCGATGAAGTCGGCCATCTTGATGTTGGCGAAGCCGGACAACCGCGCGTTCTCGTCGTCGGGCCGCGTGGGCCCGACCGGGCCGAGCTTCTGCGCGAGCGCTTCGGCGATCTCCGCGGCGTAGCGGGGCACGACGATGGCCGAGGCGTTGATGCAGGACCGCCCGCCGTTGTCGCTGATGGCGCTGACCATCACGTCGATGTGCTCGCGCCAGTTCTCGATCTGGTCCTCGCCGATGAGGATCTTGCTCCAACCCGGTCCGTGCAACTGGATGGCGGGATTGTCGGCGTACTGCGCGGTGGTGGACTTGTCGCCGAAGATGAGGGCCCGTCCGCAGTTGCTGAGGATGGTCGCCGCGCCGTCGTGGTCGGTGGCGTAGAAGCCGAAGGCCTCCGCCGGCACGCCGGCGGCGATGAACGCCTGGATCAACCGGTAAGGCGTCCACGGCTCTTCTTTGCCCGGCTTGATGACGACCGGCGTCTTGAGCGCGATGGCGGGTATCCAGAGCGAGTTCACCGCGGGCGAATTGCTCGGCATCACCAGGCCGAGCGCGGAGGCGGTGGGGAAGAAGCTGAGCTTGGTGCCGAACTGCTCGCCGTAGCCCCGGTCGAGGATCGAGAGGTCGAGGCCGCGCGAAAGGCCGTTGAGCACCTCGACGAGGTGGGTGAGGGCGTAGTGCAGCTTGGCCATGTTGCGCCGGACCATCACGTGCGGCAGGCCGGAGGTGCCGCTGAGCGTCTCGACGTACTGCTGCGGGGTCTGCGTGTGGCCGCGGTCGCCGAACGGCAGCGTGCCGCCGAGGAACAGGTCGCCCGCCTTGGCCGACAGCTCGATGAGCTGGGCGACGGTGAACTTCTTCAGCGCGGCGCGGGACGCCGCGATCTTGGCGAGGTCGCGCTTCACGATGCCGCCGTTGACGGTGGAGACGAGAGCCTTCACCTCGCCCGTGCGGTGGTCCTTGACCTCGATCTTCTCGAGGGATTCGTAGCTGCGGCCGAGGCGGAGGACCGGGAGATGCGGGATGCTGTCGGGTGTGGACATGGCGGCGATTTCGTTGGCAGCCGAAAGTGATACGCCTGCGTAGCAATGCCAAATGAAAGTTTCATGGCCGGCCCGGTGGGGCGCGGGTCGATTTGCGTCTCCGGGTCGGGGGATAAATTGCCGTTCCCCGTGCCGCCCGGATCCGTATGCTCGCGGGCATGAAGCGCTACGACCTCTTCCTCGATGGCAAGTCCGTCCCCGCTGCCGACGGCAGGACCTTCCGCACCACCGATCCTGCCGACGCCCGCGTGGCCGTCGCCGAGTACGCGCTCGGCGGCGCGGCCGATGCGGCCGCGGCGGTCGTCGCGGCGAAGGCGGCCTTCCCCAAATGGTCCGCGCAGACATCGGTCGCGCGCGGACGCATCCTCGCCAAGGCCTCACAGATCATCGAAGCGCGCAAAGGCGAGCTCGCCGAGCTGCTCGTGCGCGAGGAGGGCAAGACCCTCGCCGAGGCGACCGGCGAGGTGCAGCGCGCGGCGGATATCTTCCGCTTCTACGGAGGCCTCGGCTATCAGCTCGGCGGCCAGACCATCCCGCACGACCTTCCGGGCAACCTGATGTTCACCCGGCGCGAACCGCTCGGCGTCGTGGGCCTCATCACCCCGTGGAACTTCCCCATCGCCATCCCAGCCTGGAAGATGGCGCCGGCGCTCGTCTGCGGGAACACCGTGGTGCTCAAACCCGCGTCGCAGGCGCCGGCCATGGCGCTCGAGCTGGCGAAGGTCCTCGCGGAAGCCGGTCTGCCCGCCGGCGTCCTCAACGTCGTCACCGGCGACGGACGCCCCTTCGCCGCGGAACTCGCCGCCAACCCAGCGGTGCAAGGCGTCAGCTTCACCGGATCCACGGCGGTCGGCAGGAGCATCTACCAGTCGCTCGCGCCGCGGATGGTCCGCGCGCAGATGGAGATGGGCGGAAAGAACCCCACGATCGTCCTGGCGGACGCTGACCTCGACCTCGCGGCGTCGCTCGTGGCGCGCGCCGGATTCGGTCTGACCGGGCAAGCCTGCACCGCGACCAGCCGCGTCATCGTCGAGCGCCCCGTGCTCGCCGCCTTCACCGAGAAGCTGATCGCCCAGGCGAAGGGCTGGAAGGTCGGCCCCGGCCTCGCCGCCGGTGTGCAGATGGGACCCGCCGTCAGCGAGGCCGAGCTCAAAGGCAACCTCGACTATGTCCGGATCGCCTTGGGCGAGGGCGCGAAACTGCTCTGGGGCGGTGAGCGCCTCACCGAAGGCGACCTCGCGCACGGTTGGTTCATGCAGCCGACCGTGATCGGTGGCGTGACCCCGTCGATGCGCATCGCCCGCGAAGAGGTCTTCGGCCCCGTCGTCGCGGTGATCGCGGTGGATTCCTTCGACGAGGCCCTCGCGGTCGCGAACAGCGTGGACGTCGGCCTGAGCGCGAGCCTGGTGACCCGCGACTTCAAGAAGGCGATGCTCTACGCCGAGCGCATCGAGGCGGGCGTGGTGAAGGTGAACCAGATCAGCACCGGCCTCGCGTTGCAGGCGCCCTTCGGTGGCGTGAAGAGCAGCAGCACCGATTCCTTCCGCGAGCAGGGCGTCGCCGCGCTCGACTTCTACACCCGCAGCAAGACGGTGTACCTCGACTACTCGGCATAGGTGGGAACGGGGAGCGCTGCTCCTGACGCCGGTGGATGGGTGTCCCGACGGCCTGGGCGTTGTGGTCGAAGCCGTGCGGGCCGTTGCGACGGAGAGCCAGCAGGGCCGTCTGCCGCGGCACGGAGGGCTGACGCTCGGACGCGAAGCCCACGCATCCGTCCATCTACGTAAACATACGTATGCCGGCCGAAGGTGCTTGTTCTCGAGAGGACGACAGGCCGGACTCTGCCCCTCATGCGACTGACTTCGTGGTTCCTGTCCTTGGCCGTCTGCGTCGCCGCGTCGCGGTCCGCCGCCCAATCCCCCGGTTCGCTGGACACGAACTACGTGACCCTCGCCGGCACGGATTCCACGCCGGGTTTCGTGGTTCCCCTCGCCGCGGGCAAGGTCATGACCGGCGGGAGCTTCACCAATTATGGCGGCAGCGGTCGCGCCGGGTTGGTCCGGTTGAACGCCGACGGGACCGTGGACACCGGCTTCACGATCCCGGCACCGAAAGCGGTTTCGCCGCCCGTCGTCTTCAACGGCACCGTGCTCTTCGCCGGGGCCACCAACGCGGGAACCATCCTCGGTGCGGCGGTCCGTCCGGACGGACGCACCGTGTTCTACGGCCAGTTCAACCGTTTGGGCGCGGTCGCCAACACGGACAACATCGCCTTGGCCGAGGCCGACGGTTCGCTGGCGCCGTTCAAGCCGGGTCTGGCGCTGGTGACGCGGGCCTGCGTGTTGAACGGCCCTGGCGACAGCGTCTATGTCGGCGGCGGCTGGAACGTGGTGGATGCCGCCAAACCGGTGGTCCAGCGCCTGGCGGCCGATGGCTCGAACGACGCGACGTTCGTCGGTCCGACGCCGTCATCGCTCGGCTACGCGGCCGGCTCGATCAGCACGCTCCTTCGCGGTCCCGGGGACACGATCTACATGGTCATCAATTCGACCTCGCAGGAGGTGGTGCGCCTGACCGCCACGGGTGCCCTCGACACCACGTTCGCCGACGGCGGCCGGGCGGCCGGCAGCTTCTCCACGACGCGGTTCGCCGTCACGTCGAAGGGGCAGTTGGTGCTCAGCGGCACCGGACT
>CANGMH010000285.1 GCA_947454005.1 Verrucomicrobiota bacterium | reverse complement strand
TCAAGAAGTCGGCGGCCCGACCGCCAGATGTCGACCCGCTGACTTCACTCTATATAAGAATACAAAGAAGAAGAATACCCAGAAGGAAGAATAGTTCTCCTTCTAAGAAGGGAAAGACAAGGCTGGGGATAACTCCAGGAAACAAAATGCCCCGAACTGGTTCGGGGCGTGTGCTGTAGCTAGATCGAATCCTCCTCATGGGCCAAGACGACGCGCGTCTCGCCCGATTCGATGGAGGTGTGGATGAGCAGGTGGTCGCCATTCACGGTGGTCCGGGAGAGTACCTCGCTGTCGGTGCACCAGACGACCAAAGGGTGTCTGGTACACTTCCCTGGGTTGACGGCGGCGTAGTCCACCAGCGCGCGATGCCGTTGGAGGCTGCGCTCGATCTCATGGAGCGGTCTCGTTCGGACGGTTGCCAAGGACAGGTAGGTGGCGAAGTCGGCGTTGGAGTCGTTGTCGGCGGTGATCATGGGTGGAACGATGGGTTTGGGTCTGCCCGAAATTCTACCACGTCCGCCCAAGCCGCAGCTTCGTCCGACCACGGAACCATCGAAGTGTCAAACCGACCCCCATTCCGAGGCCGGGTTGAGCCGTCGTTCGGAGCCGCGCTCCGTTGCGCGGAGATCAGATATTGTGCGACACGCTAAAACGGCTCGGTTGAGCCCTCCCTACCGACCCAAGACTTCCAACCGCGCTCGGGGCGGGATCCGCAGCATCTGGACCCGCATGGCAAACCAGTTGCCGTGGTCGGCTCGTTTTGAGAAATTTGGCCGCGTTCGACTGCATCGCTGACATCCTCTCCTTTATGGCCCGCACTTCATCCGACCCGCTCAAAGCCTTCGTCGCCCTCCGTACCTCGCTGGAGGCCGAACGCGCCAAGCTGACCGCCCGCCTGCAAGAGGTTGACGCCGCGCTGGGCACCATCGTCACCGTGGCTGCGACAGCGGCCAAGCCCGTCTCGGCTCCTGCCTCGAAACAGAAGCGGGCGAAGAACGAATTGTCGCTGAAAGAGGCGGTTGTCCAAGCGCTCGGCAAGTCCGCCCTCAGCAAGGCCGACCTGCTCGCCGCGGTGAAGAAGCTCGGCTACCAGTTCACCGCCAAGGCACCGGTCAACTCGCTCAACACCGTGCTCTACGGCAAGAAGCCGAAGTTCAAGAGCCACGACGGCAAGTTCTCGGTGGCCTGAGTCACCTCCCCAAACGAAAGCAGCCCGACCAGTGTTGGTCGGGCATTTTCATTTTGGGCTACAGGAGTTCGCGGAACTCGTCCTCGCTGAGTCCGGCCTGCTTGAGGATCTGCTTCATCACCGGTCGCGGTAGGTCGTCACCGTGGATGGCGACCGTGGTGACCAGGTTCCGCTGGGGATGCCACAGATACAGGTGGCTGCCCTTCTGGTGCTGTTCGACGAAGCCGGCGCGTTTCAGGGCGCTCACGATCTCTCTGGGACGCAACGTCGGCAGGCGGGTCACGCCAGTGTCGGAGGCACGAACAGCAAAGTGACCTTGCCTCGACCGGCAGGCTTGGTTTCGACCGGGATCGGTTGGCCGAGCTCCCGGAGCGTCTCCACGAACCCTTGGATGGCTTCATGCGCCATCGCGACCGCGTGGTCGAAGGAAGTGCCCCAAGTGACGCAGCCGGGCAAAGCCGGCACGTTCACCGCGAAGCCGCCCTCCTCCAAGGGCTCCAGTTCGATGGTGTAGGTGACGGGTTCCATAGGCCTTCATCCTACCATATTGGCCGCTTTTCCGTCAAACGAGTGACGGGATCAGCCCAGACGAGGCGCTCGGACGGTTACCGGGAACACGAAGTCGCGGGTGTCGGGCTTCTCGACGGGAAAGGGTTCGCCGCGTCGCAGCAGGGCGGCCAGATGGCATTCCATCGCTTCGCGCACCAACGCGGTGACGTCCTCCAAGGTCTCGCCTTGGGTGAAGCAACCGGGCAAAGCCGGCACCTCCGCCCAGAACCCGCCCTCGTGGGCACGATGGATCTTCACGGTGTAGTGGTGCGATTGCATCCCTCCATCCTACCATGTCTTGGGCGCTGTCCGCAACGGCCCCGGCCGTTGTCCTTTATCAAGGCCCCCACTTCACGGGCTACAAACATGGTTTGTAGGGGCGAGCCGCCCTGGGCCGACGATTTCGCGGCTGAGGCTCGCGGTACTAGTTCCCCCACGCGTCGTCGTGCAGCGCCCGACTTTGGCGCTTTTCCCTGCGGGCTAGCGGATTCGGTTCTCCCTAGTCGGTCGACCTCACCAAAACCGCCAAAGTCGGCCGCTGGTGGCCTATCGGCCACCGCTCCGACGCGTGGGGGCACTGGTTCTAAAAGAAGCCACGACTGGTTCCCGCTAGCACGGGGCACGAGTTCGACGCTCCCTACCGGTCGCCTCGCCACCGAGGACGGGGTCTAGGATTTGCGCCGCGCGCGACCGCGCGCACGGATTCCAGCGGCACTGACCTGGGTCGGTCGTCTGTGCCGACATCACCTTTCTCCGGGGTGTGGTAAAATGGAAGCTTCTGGTCTCGAAGTCAGCCGCACCTACCTCGCCAGCTCGCCCCCGTGCGCATGTCGGCGGTTCCCCACGGCCGCCGGTGGCCAGGGAACATACCGCCCCGAAGCTTCACCCGAACCGAGGAGCCTTCGGCGCGGCCAGGACGCGCGGCTGACCTCGACACCATGAACCACGACTTTTTCATCTTGGGCGAACGCTCAGGCTGGGGTGAACCCCGGCCTTTTGGCATCGGCACCGAGGACCGCCGCCGGCACCTCTACCTCGTCGGTCAAACCGGCGCGGGCAAGACCACGCTGCTCAAGAACCTCATCGTCCAGCATATCGCCGCCGGCCACGGCGTCGGGGTCATCGACCCCCACGGCGATCTTGCCGAGGAGTTGCTCGCCCACATCCCGCCGGAGCGCAGCCGACATCTCTGCTACTTCAACCCCGGCGACCTCGACTTCCCCGTCGCCTTCAATCCCCTCGCCGACGTGCCGCCGGATGAACGCCATCTGGTCGCCTCCGGCATCGTCATGGCCTTCAAGAATCTGTGGGCAGATTCATGGGGGCCAAGGTTGGAATACATCCTCTACAACGCCGTTGCGGCGTTGCTCGAATGTCCCGGCAGCACGCTGCTGGGCGTCAACCGACTGCTGACGGACAAGGGTTTTCGCGAACGGGTCGTCCGGCAGATCGAGGACCCCTTCCTGCGGCAGTTCTGGACCACCGAGTATGCCAGCTACGACCCGCGCTTCCAGCGCGAGGCCATCGCCCCCATCCAGAACAAGCTCGGTCAGTTCCTCCAGAGTCCGGTCGTCCGCAACATCCTCGGGCAGGTGCGCTCCCGAGTGAGCTTCCCCTTCATGATGGACCACCAGCGCATCTTCATCGCCAACCTGTCGAAGGGTCGACTCGGGCACGACAAGGCGAACCTGCTCGGTTCTCTGTTGGTCACGCAGTTCCAGTTGGCCGCCATGGCAAGGGCGAACCGGCCGGAAGCCGAGAGGCGGGATTTCTACCTGTTCATCGACGAATTCCAGAACTTCAGCACGGACGCCTTCGCTTCCATCCTCGCCGAGGCCCGCAAGTATCGGCTCTGCCTCACGCTCTCCCACCAATACATCGACCAGTTGTCGCTGCCTGTCCGGCAGGCCGTTTTCGGCAACGTCGGTTCGACGATCGCCTTCCGCGTCGGCCATGACGACGCCGAGGTCTTGCGCGGGCAGTTCGGCGAGGAGTTCCAGACCCGCCAATTCGTCGACCTCAACCGCTTCGAGGTCTTCGTGAAGCTCTTGGAGAACGGCGAGCAGCTTCAGCCGTTCCGGGGCGTGACCCATGCTCCGTCGGGCCACACCGTCGGCCGGCCGGAGAAATGGGTGCAGCGTTCACGCGAGCGCTTCGCTCAGCCGCGGACGGAGGTGGAGGACAAATTGGAGAGGTGGATAGGTCAATGAATCGCCGTTCAAGGTGACGAGCGGCAGCGAACCGACGGTTCAACTCGGTCCACGCACGGCGGACGCAGAAGCGTCTGGGAGAATCGGGTGCCGGCAGGCTTCGCTCTCCAACGAGTCTCGTTCGAGAACCAAGTCGGCAAGCGATGCCGTGGTAAACTTACGGGATGCCCCGATTGCCCCGCTTCAGGCGGGTGGTGCCCGACAACTCGATCGTACTCACCCCTCGCGACACGCGGTTGTTGCGTGCTTTGGCCGTGCACCGGTTCCTGCGGTCGTCGCACCTGACGCGGCTGGCCGGCGGCAGCCGCCAGCAGGTGTTGCGGCGGCTGCAGCGGCTCTTCCATCACGGCTTGGTCGAGCGGCCCCGCTGCCAGATTGATTACTACTCCAAAGGCGGTTCGCGTGAACTCGTCTATGGGCTGACTGCCCAGGGCGGCAACCAACTTGCCCAGACGGCGGACTTCCCCATCCGCTGGACAGCCAGCGGCGAGATGAAGCGGCTCTACCTCGAACACGCGCTGCTCGTGTCCGACGTGGCCGTGGCGCTGGAGTCTGCGAAGAACGAAACGGTCCGATTTCTCCACGAGCACGAACTACCCGCGACCCGGCGGCAGGGCCAGATCCGCCCACCTTTCGTCTGGGGCGTGGATGTGTCGCCCGGACTCCACATCGGCCTCCATCCGGACAAGGTGTTCGGCCTGCAAAATGAGTCGGACGAGCCTCCAGCACTGTTCTTTCTGGAGGCCGACCGCGGCACGATGCCCGTCACCCGCGCCGGCCTGCGGCAATCGTCGTTCTTCCGCAAATTGCTGGCCTACCAGTCCACTTGGACGCAGGGAGTGCACAAGTCGCGTTTCGGTTTCCCTCGGTTCCGTGTGCTCACGGTCACGAGCAGCCCGGAACGGGTGGCCCATCTGGTCGAAGCCTGCCAGCGCCTTGACCGCGGACACCGGCTCTTCCTTTTCACCGACCTCGGATCGTTTCTCCAGCATCCCGATCCGTTCACGGCTCCGCTGGTGAACGGGAAAGGCGAGGTGGATTCCTTGGCGGAAAGCTTGGGCAACCGTCCATCCGGTACGAACGACTATCGCTGAAGGCGTGGCACCTTCCCAGATACCGCGCCGGCATGGTAAAATGCCTGATTGGAGGTCGCCCGTGCATTCCGCGCAGAGCCGACCCAGCACACCCCAAGAAAGGAACCCCACCATGTCCAAGTTCGTTGATTTCCGCTCGATCAAAGCGGCGGTCTCGATGGAGCAGATCCTTCAACACTATGGCCTGCTCGAAACCCTCCGGGGTTCGGGCGATGCCCGCCGGGGGCCATGCCCCATCCACAAAGGCGACAACCCGAACCAGTTCACGGTGAACCTCGCGAAGGGCATCTGGAACTGCTTCGCCACCTGCAAGTGCGGTGGCAATCATCTGGACCTCGTAGCCAAGATGGAACAGGTGGACGTCCATCAGGCCGCGTTGCTTGTCTGCGGTTGGTTCCAGCTCAACCTGGCTGATCTCGCCGGAAACTCCCCGAAACAGGCGGCAGAGCGGACACCTTCGAACCGAACGGCGCCCACCAAGACAACGCCAGAAGCAGCCAGCCCAGCGGCCCCGGCCAAGGAAGAGCCACCGCCGCCCAACAAGGTCTTGGGCTTCGCGCTCAAAGACCTCGACCCGGCGCATCCGTACCTGATGGAGCGCGGGTTCACTGTTGAGACCACCAAGACGTTCGGTGTCGGATATTTCCCCGCACCGAGCGGTCTCATGGTCGGTCGCATCGCCATCCCCATCGGCAATTCCGAAGGCAAAGTTGTGGCCTT
>CANGMH010000284.1 GCA_947454005.1 Verrucomicrobiota bacterium | reverse complement strand
TTGCACGAGGTCGGCGAGCACGAGGGGCAGCCGTTCTACTCGATGGAGCTGGTGTCCGGCCCGGGTCTCGACGCGCTGGTGCGCCGCGGCGCGCTCCCGCCCGACCGCGCGGCGAGCTACGTCCGCAGCGTCGCGGACGGCATCCATTACGCCCACACCCGCGGGCTGCTGCATCGCGACCTCAAGCCCGCGAACGTCCTGCTCGACGACTACGGCCAACCGAAGGTCACCGACTTCGGCCTCGCCCGCGCGCTCGCCGGGCCGAGCGACCTGAGCCAATCGGGCGGGTTCACCGGCACCTTGTTGTACGCCGCGCCGGAACAGGTCGCGGGCCGGACCAAGGATATCGGCGTCGGCTGCGACGTCTGGGCGCTCGGCGCGACGTTGTACGAGCTGTTGACCGGCGGGCCGCCGTTCCCGGGCGCGATCGCGGCGGATGTGCAGCGCAAGGTGCTCCACGAGGAACCGGTGCCGCCGCGTCTGCTCAACCCGGCCGTGCCGCGCGACCTGGAGACCGTCTGCCTGCGTTGCCTCGCGAAGGACCCGGGCCAGCGGTACCGCGAGGCGAAGGAGCTCGCGGCGGACCTCGGGCGCTTCCTCCGCCGGGAACCGGTGCGGGCGCGTCCGGTCGGCTGGGCGGGACGCTTCACGCGCTGGTGCCGGCGCAAGCCGGCGCAGGCCGTCACCGTGACCGCGCTCTTCGCGCTGCTGGCGCTGCTCTCCGTCGCCGCGGGTCTGTTCCGGCGCGACCTGGTCGCGAGCAACGCCCAGGCGGCGCAGCTCGCGGCGCTGGCCATCCGCGCGGAGCTGGCCGAGGTCGGGCACACGGTGGAGCAGGCGGCGGATTCGCCGGAGCTCCTGCGGTTCGTGGGATCCCGCGATTGGCGGGCCTGCGACGTCTGGCTGGGCGGCCTCGGTGACCGGGCGCGCGGCCTCCCGGCCGACGCGCCGGGAAGATCCGCGGCCCCGCGGGAGGACGAAGCCGCTGCCGGCAGGATCGGCGCGCGCCGCTGGGCGCACTGGTTGCACGCCGAGAACTGGTACCTGCTCGACGCGAGCGGACAGATGCTGGCGCATTGGCCGGTCGGCAGCCGCATCACCAACGTGGCGTTCCGCGACTACTACCTGGGCGCGGTGCGCGACGCGAAGGCGGGCGAGGACCACGCGCATTTCAGCCGGGTCTACGAGGGCGTGAACGACGGCCTGCACAAGTTCGGCGTGAGCCGCGCGGTGCGGGACGCGAAGGGCGCCCTCGCCGGCGTCCTCGTGGCCACGGTCGCGACGGCCACGACCGAACGGCGCGCCGGTCTCAGCAGCACGGAGCGGAAGACCGTGCTCATCGCCGCGGCGGACAACAATCCGCCGCCGCCGGGATCCATCCCCGTGCCGCGGCTGCCGGAGTTCGTGGTGATGCTGCACCCGGGTTTCAAGGCGCGAGAACCGGTCGTGGGCGCATCGCATCCGGCGCTCGCCCGGTTGTTGGCGGACGACGACGACCGGCTGCCCGCGGTGTCCGACCCGTTCTACCGAGACCCGGTGGGCGAGCGGCACAACCGCTACAAGGGCCGTTGGCTCGCCGGTTTCGCGCGGGTGCCCGGGACGCCGTTCATCGCGGTCTTCCAGACGCGCGACTGGATCGGCGACGCGGCCCTCTTCGCGGCGATCGTCGCGACGGGCACCGGCCTGGCGGTCTGGAACTTCGTCCACCAACGACGGAGACGGATGGCGCCGAGGGCGTGATGCCGGGACGGGGCAGGGGAGGGCCGAGGACCGCGTCCTCGATCAACAGTGATGCGGATCGTGTGCGGGAAGTTACCATGGCGTCGTCGGCCCGGTTCTCGGGGAGGAAGCCGCCGAAGTGACCTGAAGCATCTCTCGCATGGACACCGAACAACTTGACCTCTGGCAACGGGTGGAACGGTTCCCGTTGGACGAAGCGCAGGCCGCGCATCCTTTCACCGCGCGGTTGGCCAAGGACAACGGTTGGAGCCGCGCCTTCGCCCTCCGTGTCGCCGAGGAGTACAAGCGCTTCGCCTTCTTGTGCGCCGCGTCGGGCCATCCTTGCACTCCATGCGACCCGGTGGACCAGGCGTGGCATCTGCACCTCATCCACACGCGGAGCTATTGGGAGGCCTTCTGCGGCGAGACGTTGCGGCAGCCGCTCCATCACGGCCCGACGAAAGGCGGCGAGCAGGAGGACCGGAAATTCCACGTCTGGTATGCGCGGACCTTGGAGAGCTACCGCCGGCACTTCGGCGAACCTCCCGCCGATATCTGGCCACCGGCGGAGGGTGCGGTCGGACAGCGTCCTCGTTTCGAACGCGTCGACCGGGCCGGCCACTGGATCGTGCCGAAACCGCGCTTCCGGCCTTCGGCGATGACCGCGGCCCTGCTCGGCGCCGGAGGCCTGGCGGTCGCCGGATGCGGCGAGGCGATGTCCGGTCAGATCCCCGTGCTCGACTGGCGCGGGCCGGAGTTCCTCCTGTTCTATGCAACCGCTTTCGTGGCGGTGCTCGCGCATGCGGCCTGGCAGTTGTGGGCCTGGGGACGGGGACAAGAAGCCCGCGCGGCGCGGACCGCGATCCCTGAGGATGTCTACGAAGCGGCCGCGCTCGCGGGCGGCGCCGAGCGCATGGCGCAGACAGCGGTGGTGCGCTTGGCCGACACCGGAGCGCTCCAGCTCGACGGAGTGGCCGAGAAGCGGGTGTCGGTCGTGGATTCCGCGGCGGTCCCGGCCCATCCCGTCGAACAGGCGGTCCTCGCGCAGTTGCGCACAGCCGGTCCGCTTCCGCCGATCGCGGCGGTCCGGCTCGCCACCGGTTCGCCCGAACTGGCGAAGGTCCTGGCGCGCTGCCCGGAGGCCGACACACGGACCGGGCGACCGTCGCGCGCCGTGCTCGTCCCGATGACGGTCCTCGCGGCGATCGGGGTGGCCAAGGTCTGCATCGGGCTCTCGCGGGAACGGCCGGTCGGGTTCCTGGTGCTGATGCTCGTCGGGACCGCCCTCGCGCTCTTGGTCCTCCAAGGCGCCCGGATCCGGGCGCGGTCGTGGCGCCAGCGCCTCGGAGACCAGGCCCAGGCGCGCGGGACGACGGAGCGGATCCGTCCGCTCGGCCCCGGCGGAAACCATTCGGCCCCGGACCTCGCTTGGACCGCCGCGCTTTGCGGTGTCGGCGCGCTGGGCGGGACGGTCCTCGCGGACTACGCGCCGTTGCTGGTCCCGCCGCCGCCCAAGCGCGGGCCCGCTGGCTCCGACGGGGGGTGGACCTCGACGACGAGCTGCGGCAACAGCAGCGGAGGGAGCAGTTGCGGAGGAGGGGGCGGGGGCGGGGGCAGCGGATGCGGCGGTTGTGGAGGCGGAGGCGGCCACTGAGCCGATGTCGGCCCGTGCCGCGCAAAAGCTCAGGCCCGACGCGCATTTGTTCAGCGGAAGCCGGCGTTCGGGGCAGATTCGCGTTGACGCTGTTTTCCGCCGCCGCGTTAGCTACGCGGCATCTTCCGCGCCGCGCCGATGCCCATGCCGGGCCGGGCGCGCGGCCGGTCAGCCGTCCTCACCATGAGCCGCAAAATCAACGTCGCCATCGTCGGTCTCGGATTCGGGTCCGAATTCATCCCCATCTACCAGCGCCATCCGCAGGCGAACATGTACGCCATCTGCCAGCGCTCGAAGGAGAAGCTGGAGCAGGTTGGCAAGGCCTTCGGCGTGGAGAAGCGCTACCAGAGCTTCGAGGACGTGCTGCGCGACCCCGCGGTGGACGCTGTGCACATCAACTCCCCGATCCACCTGCACGCGTCGCAGTCCATCGCCGCGTTGCGGGCCGGCAAGCACGTCGCCTGCACGGTGCCCGCCTGCACGACCATCGAGGAGGCCCGGGAGATCGTGAAGGCGAGCAAGGAGAGCGGGAAGACCTACATGATGATGGAGACCGTGGTGTGGAGCCGCGAGTACCTCTACGTCCGCGAGCTGCGGGACACCGGCAAGCTGGGCCGCATCCAGTTCGTCCGCGGCAGCCATCTCCAGAACATGGCCGGTTGGCCGGGCTATTGGGAAGGCCTGCCCCCGATGCACTATGCGACGCACTGCGTCTCGCCCTGCCTCGGCATCGTCAACGGCGAGGCCGAGTTCGTGTCGTGCCTCGGTTCCGGCCGCATCTCGGAGGCGCGCATCGCCAAGTACGGGTCGCCGTTCTCGTTCGAGACCGCGCATTTCAAGGTCCGCAACCAGGACGTCGCCGGCGAGGTGACGCGCTACCTGTTCGATGCGGCGCGCCAGTACCGCGAGAGCTTCGATTGCTACGGTTCCGAGACGTCGTTCGAGTGGCAGCTCACCGAGCACGACGATCCGGTGCTGCACCTCGGCGGCGAGACGGTCGAGAAGGTGAAGATCCCCGATTACGCCCACCTGTTGCCCGAGGCGATCCGGCCGTTCACGACCAAGGGCGTGTACGACATGTCCGAGAACGCCCACTTGTCCTTCATCCAGGGCAGCGGCCACGGCGGCAGCCATCCGCACCTCGCCCACGAGTTCATCTCGGCGGTGGCGGACCACCGTCCGAGCTTCCCCGACCTGTACCAGTCGGTGAACTGGACGATGGTCGGCATCCTCGCCCACGAATCCTCGATGCGCGGCGGCGAGAAGATCCATCTGCCGAACTTCCGGGGCATCTGAGCCCGGGAGGATCGCGGGACCGCGGACCACGGCCAGCCGGACCCGGCTGGCCGCATCCTTTTGTTGGACTCCGCGGAGACGGCCCGGTTTAATTCCCGGGTTCCCGTACCGGCACGACACGAACCGTATTTTCCGACAGAACAACCATCACCAGAATCATCCTATGAGCAACGACAGCAGCGCGGGCATAGCGCCCAACGCAAAACGGCTCCTCTTCGCCGGCTTCATGGCAATCCTCGCGGCCGGCATCGGCTTCGGCATCCGCGGCGGCATCCTCGCCAACTGGGCCGCGGACTTCGGCTTCACCGGCGCGCAGCTCGGCGCGATCGGCGGCGCCGGCTTCACCGGATTCTGCTTCGGCATCATCATCGGCGGCGTCGTCGTCGACAAGATCGGCTACGGCAAGCTGGTGGTCGCGGCCTTCTTGTTCCACGTGCTGTCCGCGTTCGTGACCTTCGCCGCGAGCAAGGGCCAGGCACAGGAGATGGCCTACAACTACCTCTACTGGGGCACGTTCATCTTCGCGCTGGCCAACGGCACGCTCGAGGCCGTCGCCAACCCGCTCGTGGCGACGTTGTTCCCCAACAACCGCACCCACTACCTGAACATCCTCCACGCCAGCTGGCCGGCCGGCCTCGTGCTCGGTGGTCTCGTGGGCTGGACCCTCGGTGAAGGCCCGAACGCCCAGAGCTGGAAGCTGCAGCTCGCGCTGTTCCTCGTCCCGACGGTCCTCTACGGCTTCCTCTTCCTCGGCCAGAGCTTCCCGAAATCCGAGGCCTCCCAGAAGGGCCTCAGCATCGGCGAGATGCTCAAGGATGTCGGCATCCTCGGCGCCGGTGTCGCCTGCTATCTGCTCGTGCTGTTCTTCCAGAACGCGCTCCAGCTCCCGACCGTGGTCTCCTACGCCATGGGCGGCGCGCTCCTCGCGGTCGTCGCGGTCATCACCGGCTTCTCGATCGGCGCCTGGCTGCTTTTCGTGCTCTACATCACCCACGTGCTCGTGGGCGCGGTCGAACTCGGCACCGACGGCTGGATCCAGAACATCACCGGCAACATCCTCACCCCGGGCGAAGGCAAGATCCTGTTCGTCTTCAC
>CANGMH010000283.1 GCA_947454005.1 Verrucomicrobiota bacterium | reverse complement strand
TCTCGCCCGCCGGCTGCGAGCGGTCGGGGCGGCATCCGACCCACAGCGACAACAGGAGCAGGAGGAAGGAGGCGCGGCGCATCAGGCCAAGTGGACTTGCGGGCGCGCGGACGTGTTCACGCGTTGCCGCGGAATCACACGGCCTTCGGCATCATCCCGACCTGGCGCGCGTACTCGAAGATGCCGCCGGCCTCGACCACCGGGCGGACCTCGCCGAGCGGCTTGAGGGCGTACGTCTTGCCGGTGCCCTCGTGCTTGATCGAGTTGCCGTCGATGTCCACGGTCGCGAGGTCGCCGGTCTGGAAGACATCGCAGAGGCGGTCGACGCATTCGACCGGATAGACCTCGCCGGTGGCGACGCAGTTGCGGAAGAAGATGCGGGCGAAGCTCTCGGCCACGACGGTCTTGTTCTCGGCGGCGCCCAAGGCGATCGGCGCGTGCTCGCGCGAGCTGCCGCAGCCGAAGTTCCGGCCGGCGATGAGGATCGGGTACTCCGTGTCCATCGCGCCCGGTTTCACGAAGCGGACCGGATAGAGCCCGTCGGGCAGGCCGTCCATCGCGAAACTACCGAGCTTCTCGTACTCCTCGGTGATGGTGGGCACGAGGTTGAGGTACTTCGCGGAGATGATCTGGTCGGTGTCGATGTTGTCGCGGACGACATAGACCGGGCCGGTGAACTTGCTCATGTCGCCCGGAGGATGCGGGACGGCCGGTCGCCGGACAACTCGTTTTGCGATGCGCCGCAGCCGAGCCGCCCCGCCGGTCCGTCCGGAGCCGCGATGAGCTCATTTGAGCCGCGTCGAATGCTCCTGCATCCACATCACGTCCCGGTTGTTGGCCAATGTCTGCGTGGCGATCTTGCCCATCGGCGGGACCGATTTCGGGTCGACCCATTTGCGGATCTCGGCATGGCCGTCGGCGAAGGAGAACCCGCCGGCGCGGTTGTGGTAGGCGGCCGGCCAATCCACCATCGAGATGGCCGCGAGGTTCGCCTTCTTGTCGTAGAGCGAGTTGTCCATCACCACCACGAAGAAGCCGTCGTTGATGCTGTCCTGCCGCTCGTCGAGCAGCACGTAGGTCATCGACGGTCCCGGATCGTTGAAGCTGCTGGACTTGGTGAACACGTTCCAGCGGGGGCCCCAACCGCCGTCGGTCCCGGTGTTCCCGCCGGTCCAGATGCTCATGGACATGCTGCGGATCCGCGGGACGCGGCGTTTCTCCTTGTCGATGCAGGTGCTCGTGTCGGACGGGCATTTCCAGATGCCCTTCGATTTGCCGGTGTAGCCCCAGAGCGGGCTCTGTTCGAGCCACTTGGTGTTCCAGTTGCCTTCGGCCGTGGAATCGCCGGTGCCTTTGCCGCTGCCGAGGTCGAGGTCGCCCTGGACCCAGGCACCGTCGGAGGTGTCGGGTTTCACGTCCGGCGCGTAGGCGTAGGGCAGGCGCTCGCCGTTGTCCCCGGAGTACATCGTCCAGCCGAGCAGCAGCTGCCGGTGGTTGTTCACGCATTGGATGCCCTGCGCCTTGGTCTTGGCCTTGCCCAATGCCGGCAGGAGCATCCCGGCCAGGATCGCGATGATGGCGATCACGACCAGCAGTTCGATGAGGGTGAAACCGCGGGCGGACCGCGCGGCCGGGCCGGGGACAGGGTCGATGCGTCTCATGGTTGGGTCGCCTTCGGGGAAGGCCCCTCATTGGGCACTCGTCCCCGGAGATTACGCAAGCCCGGCGAGCTCGCAGGATGCGGGCTCCGCGGGCCCGGCCCTGGCGGGTCGACGGCTCCCGGGGGAAGAAAAACGGGGCGGACCAGAAGGTCCGCCCCGTGGACGCGATCTTTTGAGCCGGCGGGGATCCGCGCCGGCGCCGTGCTACTTCTTCGCTTTCTTCGCCTTCGGGCCGCGGCCTTTGAAGGTCAGCTCCGCGACACCGGATTTGTCGAGGTCGCCCAGGCCGAGCTTCACCATCTTGCGGAACTGGCCGAGGGCGGCCTTCGCGAGCGGCAGCTCGAGCTTGGCCTGCTTGCCGAGCTCGTAGGCGATCCCGCTGTCCTTGGCCGCATGGGCGCCGCTGAAGAAGCAGGCGTGGTCGCGGTTGACCATGTCCTCGCCGTCGGTGACGAGCACGCGGCTGTTGGCGCCGGTCTGCGAGAAGACCTCCATGAGCGTCTTGAGGTCGAGCCCGAGCGCCTGGCCGAGGCCGAGGCCCTCCGCCAGACCGGCGGTGTTGATGTTCATGACCATGTTCACCAGCGCCTTCACCTGCGCGGCCTGGCCCGCCTTGCCGATGTGGCGGAGCAGCTTGCCCTCGTCGGAGAGCTTCACGAGCAGGGGCTTCACCTTCTCGAAGACCTCGGTCTTGCCGCCGACCATCAGATAAAGGGTGCCCGCGCGCGCCTGGTTGATGCTGGACGCCATGCAGGCCTCCAGGCTGCCGGCCTTCACCTTCGCGGCGCGCTTCTCGATCTCGACGTGGGTGGCGGGAGAGACGGTGGCGCAGTTGATGAAGATGCGGCCTTTGGCGCCGGTGAGCAGGCTGTCGCCTTTGCTCGCGAAGACCTTCTCCATCGCCTTGTCGTCGGTGACCACGGTGATGATGACGTCGGCCAACGCGGTCACGTCGGCGAGCTTCAGCGGATTGGCGCAACCCAGTTCCTTGGCCAAGGCCTCCGCGGACTCCGGGCGTGCGTCGTAGACCGCGGTGATCTCGTGGCCTGTCTCTTTGAGGCGGCGGGCCATGTTGGCGCCCATGCGACCGACCCCGACGAATGCGATGCGTTCACTCATGATGATGGTTTCCTGTGGTGTGGATGAAGACCCGATGATACCCGGAGCCGCCGGCCGATGCACGCCGTTTGTCGTGGTGGAGAAGCCGGCTTGTCGCCTCGAAAGTTTCCGCAACCCGACGTGTCCCGCTTGGCGACTTGTCGGTCGGATCCTGCGTCGGCGGCCCGGGATGCGCCGGGACCGACCCGCTGCGGAAAAGGGTCGACCCTCGCGCCGGTCCACTGTTTTGTCGGGCGACGGAGCGGCCCCGCGGAGACTGGTTTTTGCAGGGGAGTCGCGTCGTCTTGGTCGTCGGCCCCGCAAAAGAATGCGTTGTGCCGGAAGAAAGCGATTGACCCGAAACCTCCGTTTGATACACATCCCGCTCCTTTGTTTGGGAAACTGATGAAAACTTTTCTGCCTAAAGTGGACGTGCAACGGCGCAAGTGGCGCGTGATCGACGCGGAGGGCGCCGTCCTCGGCCGTCTGGCCGTCCAAGTCGCCGACGCGTTGCGCGGCAAAGACAAACCTATCTTCACCCCGCATCTCGATGCCGGCGACTTCGTGGTCGTCGTCAACGCCGAGAAGATCGTCCTGACCGGCAAGAAAGAGACCGACAAGACGTTCATGAGCTACTCCGGTTGGAAGGGCGGCGAGAAGTACCGCTCCGTCCAGCAGGTGCGCGCCGCGCACCCTGAGCGTCTCGTGATGCACGCCGTCAAGGGCATGCTCCCGAAGAACCGCCTCGGTGACCAGCTCCTCACCAAGCTCAAGGTCGTCGTCGGCGGGGTCCATCCGCACACGGCGCAGAACCCGGAGACGATGACGTACGCCGGCTGAACCCCGATCCCTACCGAACCATGGCACAAGCAGTTGAATTCATCGGCACCGGCCGCCGCAAGACCAGCGTCGCGCGCGTCCGCATTTCTCCCGGCACCGGCAAGATCACGGTGAACAAACGCCCGTTCGAGGTCTATTTCCCCCTCGAGTCGCAGCGGATGTCCGTCCAGCAGCCGTTCGTGAGCACCGCCACCACCGGCAAGTTCGACGTCAAGATCAACGTCCACGGCGGCGGCCCCGCCGGCCAAGCCGGCGCCACCCGCCACGGCATCGCCCGCGCGCTGCTGTCAAGCGACGTCGCTTTCAAGCCCCTTCTCCGTGCCGAGGGCCTGCTGACCCGCGATCCTCGCATGAAGGAGCGCAAGAAGTACGGTCAGCCGGGCGCCCGCAAACGCTTCCAGTTCTCGAAGCGCTGATCCGACAAGGATCGACAAAGCCCCGCTGGTACACACCGGCGGGGTTTTTTTATGCACGCGAGCTGGCGCCACCACGAGTTCGAGGTCTCCACCGATCCGGCGCGGATCGATGTCGGCGCCGTCCACCGTTTCTTGACCACCTCCTATTGGGCGGCGGGCATCCCCATCGAGGTCGTCGAGCGTGCCTTGCTCCATTCGCTCTGCTTCGGGCTCTTCGTCGGTGCCGAGCAGATCGGTTTCGCGCGGGTCGTGACCGACCGGGCGACCTACGCGTATCTCTGCGACGTCCACGTGCTCGAGACCTGGCGCGGTCGCGGCCTCGGGCGGTGGTTGATGCGTTGTGTCTGGAGCCATCCGGACCTGCAAGGCCTCCGTCGTTGCGGGCTCGTCACCCGCGACGCCCATGCGCTCTACGCGTCTTCGGGCTTCACCGCGTTGGTGCATCCGGACCGCCACATGGAGAAGCTCGACCCCGATGTTTACAAGCGGGCGGCCGCCCGCGGACACTCCTGAACGAACGACCTGCCCATGCGCACTTCCAACTCACCCGTCCGTGTCGCCATCGTCGGTGCCTCCGGTTATTCCGGCGAGGAACTCGTCCGGCTCCTGCTCTCCCATCCCCATGCCGAACTCGTCGCGGTGACGTCGCGCCAGAGCGCCGGCCAGACCATCGCGCAGGTGTTCCCGAAGTTCGCCGGGCATCCGCGTTCGAGGACGCTGAAGTTCACCGAACCCGACGTCGCCGCGCTCGCGGCACAGGCCGACGTTGTGTTCCTCGCGCTGCCGCACGGCGTCTCGGCCGAGTTCGCGGTGCCGTTGGTCGCGGCGGGACGGGTGGTGATCGACCTCAGCGCCGATTTCCGACTCCGCAGTGCCGCGGTGTACCAAGAGTTCTACGCCCACGCGCATCCCGCGCCGGACCTGCTCGCCCGGGCCGTCTACGGCTTGCCCGAGGTGTACCGCGACCAGATCCGCGGATCGTCGCTCATCGCCTCGCCGGGCTGTTATCCCACGAGCATCCTGTTGCCGACGCTGCCGCTGCTCCGGGCCGGGCTGATCAAGCCCAGCGGTATCATCGCCGATTCGATGAGCGGCGTGAGCGGCGCGGGACGCAAGGCGGACCTGGACTACCTCTTCTGCGAATGCAACGAGAGCGTGCGCGCCTATGGCGTGCCCAAGCACCGGCACCTCTCCGAGATCGAGCAGGAGCTCGGCATCGCCGCGGGCGCACCAGTCACGGTCCAGTTCACGCCGCACCTCATCCCGGTGAACCGCGGCATCCACACCACGCTGTATCTCGCGCCGGCGAAGCACTTCGCGACCGCCGCCGAGATGGCCGACCTCGACCAGCGGATCGCCGCGTGCTACCGCGCCGCGTACGCCGACGAACCGTTCGTGCGCGTGCTCGAAGGCAAGGCGTTGCCGGACACCAAGAACGTCGTCGGCACCAACACGCTCGAGCTCGCGTGGCGGCTCGACCCGCGCACCGGGCGCCTCCTCGTGATGAGCGCCGAGGACAACATCGTGAAAGGCGCCAGCGGCCAAGCAGTGCAGAGCCTCAACATCGTCTGCGGCTTCCCCGAGACAGCGGGCCTGGTCTGAATCCCTGCGCGGCGATGGACTTGGTGCCGATGCCGGCACCGGGACGGCTCAGCCGATCGACTCGGGCGTCGGAGGTCGCAGTGCCGGATCGATCGGCTCGACCCCGACGTCGCCTCCGACGGAAGTCGACCGGCGGAAGGTCACGGTCGCGGACCGT
>CANGMH010000282.1 GCA_947454005.1 Verrucomicrobiota bacterium | reverse complement strand
GGCTCTACCGCATGGAAGGCAAGGAATACGTCGTCGCGGACGGCGACGTGCTGGTCTTCAAGTTCAATGTCTGAACCGGCGGCCGCGTCATCGTTTGGCCGCGGTCCGCGCGTCTTGTCGTGGCGGCAAGGAACGCGCGCGACGATATCCGCTGTCGCGCGGCCGACCTTCCGCCGGCCTCCGGGCCGGCCAGCGACGCCGACGTGTCCAGCATGACAGATTTGCACCGGCCACCGCACGGATGACCTGGTGGCTCCGGGCCCGGATGCCCGCCAGCGCCGAGGACAGATCATGTCCACATCTTCCGACCACCCGAGAAATCCGTTGCCGCCGCGTCCGGTGCAGGCCCCTTGGCCGTGGAGGACGGTGTTGTGCATCGGTCTCATCTATGCGGCGGTCGCCCAAGGCAGGATCGCTATCGAGGACTCGAACCTGATGCTGACGGTGAGTCGGTCGATGGCTGCCGGACATCTCGACACGCCACCGGGACCGCTGATGGTGCTCGGTCCGGACGGACGTTCGTTCTGTCATTTCGGGCTTCTCACGTCGCTTTGGTGGTTCCCGTTCATGCTGGGCGGACGCTTGCTCCATGCGTTGGGGGCGCCGATGGACGTCGGGCATTGCGAGGAGTTCGTCGTCAGCTTTGCGAGCGGCTTCGTCGCTGTCGCTTGTCTCGCCTATCTGGCTTGGTACTGGAGGGAGAAGGGCGTGCCGGCACGACGTGTCCGGTCCGGGCTCTGGTTGTGGGGCCTGGCGTCGGTGCTCTTCCCGTACGCGAAGCTCCCGGGCAGCGATATCATCATGGGGCTGGCGTTGCTTGCCGCGCTCATCCATTTCGAGCTCCGGGGCGACCGGGCGCGGCACCTCGCCCTCACCGGGCTCTGGCTCGGTCTCGCGCTCATGGCGAGGAAACAGGCCCAGACGATAGTCCCGGTCCTCGGGGTCTGGATGGCGGCGCGGATCTGGATCGGAAGCCCCGAGGTCCGCCGTATGCCGGCGGTCGCCAAGCGGCTCGGTCAGATCGCCGCCGGCGCCGCAGGTCCGGTGGCGATCCACCTGACGTACAACCTGATCCGCTTCGGAAGTCCGGTCGTGGAGCGATACCCGCAGGCGGAATATCACGTTCCCGGGGTCATCGAATGGGTCTGGAGGGCGTGGTTGCTGACCGCAGGCCTCGACCATGGGTTCGTGGTCTACAACCTCGTGGTGGTCGTGGTGCTGGCCTATGGCTGTGCGCACATCGACCGGGGGCTCGCTTGGCTGCTTGCTGCGCTCTGGGCGACGCAGACCGCGTTCTTGGCCATGTTGCCGTACTGGAACGGCGGGGTCTGCTTCGGCAGCCGGTTCTTGTTGTATCTTGTGCTCATCGCCGGGACGGCTTGGCCGGGATTCGTGGCCGGGCGGCATGGAGCGGTGCGACGGATCGTCTTCGTCGCCGCCTTGGTCATCGCGGTCGGCGTCCAAGCTGTTGGTGTCACCGTCGACCCGCTGGCGGCGCGGTTACGCTACGAGTGGGCCAAGGAGCAGGCCCGCAACCAGCTCTTCGGCGGCGCCATGGAGACCATCCGCGTGCTCGGGTTGCCCGGAGGCGAGTTGCCGCCCGCGCTCCGCGAGGTACCGGAGATGAGCCATCCTCCGCTCCAGGTGCCCGATCTATGGTGGTGCCAGATCATCCGGATGCGCCACGAGCTCCGCAGGGATCCGGGGTCGCGGTGAACCGCGGGGGGGGCTCGGCCGGAAACAATTCCTTGCCCCCGGCCGACGTGCGCGGCTACACGTCCGCCCGATATCTCATGGGGAAAGCTCTCATCATCGCGGAAAAACCCTCCGTCGCCGGCGACATCGCCAAGGCGCTCGGCGGCTTCGACCGCAAGGACGGCGGAGACTACTACGAGAGCGACAAGTACGTCGTTTCTTCCGCGGTCGGCCATCTGTTGGAGCTGGCCGTGCCGGAGGAATACGAGATCCAGCGGGGGAAGTGGTCGTTCGACAAGCTGCCCCATATCCCGCCCCGCTTCGCGCTGAAGCCGATCGAGAAATCGGAAGGCCGCCTCAAGACGCTGGCCAAGCTCATCAAGCGCAAGGACGTCGACACCTTGGTCAACGCCTGCGACGCCGGGCGCGAGGGCGAGCTGATCTTCCGCAACATCGCCGCCTACACCGGGGCCAAGCAGCCGGTGAAGCGTCTCTGGCTGCAATCCATGACGCCGGCCGCGATCCGCGCCGGTTTCGATGCGCTCCGCACCGACGCGCAGATGCTCCCGCTGGCCGATGCGTCGGTCTGCCGTTCCGAGTCCGATTGGCTGGTCGGGATCAACGGCACCCGGGCGATGACCGCCTTCAACTCGAAGTCGGGCGGCTTCCACCTCACCACCGTCGGCCGCGTTCAGACGCCGACGCTCGCCATCGTGGTCGAGCGCGAGGCGAAGATCCGCAAGTTCGTGGCCCGCGATTACTGGGAGGTCATCGGCACCTTCGCCGCCGCGAAAGGCAGCTATCCCGGCCGATGGTTCGACGAGCGGTTCGCCCGGGGCGACGACAAGGATCCCGAGCTCAAGCCGGAGCGCCTCTGGGACCGCGCCCGCGCCGAGGGCATCCGCGCCAAGTGCCTGGGCAAGCCCGGCGTCGTCACCGAGGAGAGCAAGCCCACGACGTCGCTCTCGCCGTTGCTCTACGACCTCACGACCTTGCAGCGCGAGGCGAACGGCCGCTTCGGCTTCAGCGCGAAGAACACGCTCGGCCTCGCGCAGGCGCTCTACGAACGCCACAAGGTCCTGACCTATCCCCGGACCGATGCCCGCGCGCTGCCGGAGGACTACGTCGCCACGGTGCGGCAGACCCTCGATTCGCTGCGCGATGTCGCGTCGCTCGGCGGGTTCGCCGAGAAGATCCTCAAGGAGGGCTGGGTCCGGCCGAACAAGCGCATCTTCAACAACGCGAAGATCAGCGACCATTTCGCCATCATCCCCACGGGCGTCGTGCCCAAGGGCCTCTCGGAACCCGAGCAGAAGCTGTACGAACTCGTCGCCAAGCGGTTCCTGGCGGTGTTCTTCCCCGCGGCCGAGTTCCTGGAGACCACCCGCGTCACCCGCGTCGAGGGCGAGCCCTTCAAGAGCGCCGGCAAGGTGCTGGTGAAGACCGGTTGGCTGGAGGTCTACGGCAAGGAGGCCGATTCCGACGACACGCCCAATCTCGCCCCGGTCGACCAGGGCGAACGCGTCGCCACCAGCGGCATCGAGGTGAAGGCGAGCGTCACCAAGCCGCCTCCCCGGTACACGGAAGCGACGTTGCTCTCGGCGATGGAGGGCGCCGGCAAGCTGGTGGACGACGAGGAGCTGCGCGAGGCGATGAGCGAGCGCGGTCTCGGCACGCCGGCGACGCGGGCGTCCATCATCGAAGGCCTCATCAGCGAGCAGTACATGCTCCGCGAGCTGCGCGAGCTGAAGCCGACCGCCAAGGCGTCCTCGCTGATCACGCTGCTCAACGGCCTCGGCGTGGAGACGCTCACCAAGCCGGAGATGACCGGCAACTGGGAGTACCAGCTCAAGCAGATGGAGCGCGGCCAGCTCAAGCGCGAGCAGTTCATGGACGAGATCCGGCGGCTCACGCAGGACATCGTCGGCCGCGCCAAGCAGTTCGAGCACGACACCATCCCGGGCGATTTCGGGGTGATCAAGGTGGCCTGCCCGAAGTGCGGCGGCCCGATCCACGAGAACTACAAGAAGTTCCAGTGCCAGAAGTGCGACTTCGCGCTCTGGAAGATCGCCGCGGGCCGACAGTACGAGCCGGCCGAGATCGAGGCGCTGATCCGCGACAAGCAGGTCGGTCCGCTCCAGGGCTTCCGCAGCAAGCAGGGATTCCCCTTCGCCGCCGTCGTCAAGCTCACGCCCGAGTTCGAGGCGAAGTTCGATTTCGGCGACGACAAACAGGAGAACGGCGAGGCCGCCGTGGTCGATTTCACCGGCAAGGAACCCGTCGGCAAGTGCCCCAAGTGCGGCGCTCCCGTGTTCGAGAACGGGATGAACTACGTCTGCGAGAAATCGGTGAGCGCCGACCGCAGCTGCACCTTCAAGACCGGCGCCATCATCCTCCAGCAGCCGGTCGACCGGGTGCAGGTCGCCAAGCTGCTCGCCGACGGCAAGACCGACCTGCTCAAGGGCTTCGTGTCCAAGAAGACCAACCGGAAGTTCGAGGCGTTCCTCAAGCTGGAGGCCGGCAAGGTCGGCTTCGAGTTCGCCCCCCGCGAGAAGAAGGGCACCGGCAAGTTCGCCAAGAAATCGGCCGACGAGACGCCCGCGGAGAAGATCGACTTCACCGGCCAGACCTCCCTCGGCGCCTGCCCTAAGTGCAAGGGCAAGGTGTTCGAGGGGCCGTCCAGTTACGTCTGCGAACGCAGCCAGGCCGAGACCAAGAAGTGCGCCTTCAAGATCGGCAAGGTGATCCTCCAGCAGCCGGTCGACCGCGAGGTCGCGGCGCAGCTGCTGGCCGACGGACGCACCGACGTGCTCGACAAGTTCGTCAGCAAGGCGGGCAAGCCGTTCCCGGCGCACCTGGTCCTCGGCGACAAGGGCAAGGTGGAGTTCGAGTTCCCTCCGCGCTGAGCCGGAGCCATGGCCGCACGTCGGGAGGGCAACCTGTGTCCTTCCTCCGCGTTCCGTGTTCTCCTGTCGGGCATGTCGAAGGACTTCCTGCGTCTCCGCGGCGCGCGGCAGCACAACCTCAAGGACCTCTCGGTGGACATCCCGAGGGACCGCCTCGTGGTCATCACCGGCCCGAGCGGCTCCGGGAAGTCGTCGCTCGCCTTCGACACCATCTTCGCCGAAGGCCAGCGCAAGTACGTCGAATCGCTCTCCGCCTACGCCCGCCAGTACGTCGACCAGCTGCAGAAGCCGGATGTCGACCACATCGAGGGGCTCTCCCCCGCCATCGCCATCGAGCAGCACGGCGGCGGCGCCAACCCGCGCTCGACCATCGCCACCACCACGGAGATCTACGACTATCTCCGGCTGCTCTACGCGAACCTCGGCCAGGCCCACGATCCGGAGACGGGCACGCCGATCACCCACCAGACCACGAGCGATATCGTGGACAAGGTGCTCCTCCTCCCGCCCAAGACTCGCCTGATGCTGCTCGCGCCGGTCGTCGAGGACCAACGCGGCGAGTTCCGCGACGTCCTGGAACGGCTCGCCCGCGAAGGATTCGTCCGCGCCCGCGTCGACGGCGAGCTCGTCGAGCTCGTCGCCAACAAACCGCTGCGCCTCGATCCCAAGGCGTCCCATCGCATCGATGTCGTCGTCGACCGCATCGTCATCGCCGACGGCGTGCGGACGCGTCTCACCGATTCGGTGGAGACCGCGCTCAAGCGGGGTGAAGGACGCGTGCTCGTCCTGCACCAGTCGCCCGAGGAACCCGATCGCGCCCGGGCCGCCCGCGGAGGCTTCACCAGCATGGCGGGACAGACCGAGGCGCCGCTTCCCGGTCCGACCGCGGCATCCGGCGCGGCATCGGTCTGGACCGAGACGCTCCACTCGAACCGGATGTATTCGCCGGCGACCGGCAAGTCGTACGACACGCCGACGCCGCAGCACTTCTCCTTCAACTCGCCGCGCGGTGCCTGCCCGGTCTGCCACGGGCTCGGCCAGAAGATGGTCTTCGATCCCTCCCTGGTCGTGCCCGACGAGACCAAGTCGCTGGACGACGGCGCCGTGCGGCCGTACCGCGGGCTCGGCGGAAAGAAGATGGCCGTCTACTACAAGGGCCTGATCAAGGGCGTGG
>CANGMH010000281.1 GCA_947454005.1 Verrucomicrobiota bacterium | reverse complement strand
GGAGGCCGTTTCAAGGGGGCAGGCGCTTACTTGACGCCGAGGATCGCGTCCTTCGCGGCCTTGGCCACGCGGAACTTCACGACCTTCTTGGCCGGGATCTTGATCTCCGCGCCGGTGGCGGGGTTGCGGCCGATGCGGGCCTTGCGGTTCACGAGGACCAGCTTGCCGACGCCGGGGAACGTGAAGGTGTTCTTGGCGTTCTTGTAGGACAGCTCGGCGAGGACCTCGAGGACGGCCACGGCTTGCTTCTTGGAGATCTCCGCCTTCTCGGCGACGGCGGCGGCGATTTGGGATTTGGTCAGGGCTTTAGCCATTTTTAGTGGAGTTTTGTGTTGCTGTTGCTCGGTCTGTTGAGGGCCGAAATGCGGGCGCATTTAAGCAACGGTCCAGAAGGCGGCAAGGGAAAACCCCTGTGAAACCGAGGGGATATCGATGGAGGCACCGGGCGCGTCCGGCCCGCCCGGCTTGACCCGCCCGGTCCGGATCCGCACTCTCGCGGCGTGCCAGGACCGACCACCATCACCGGCGACCTCCGCTACGAGATCGTCCGCCAGATCTACGAGGGCGGCATGGGCATCGTCTACGAGGCGCAGCAGATCGGGACGCGCGGGTTCGTGAAGCGTGTGGCGATCAAGGTGATCCGCGAGCGCTATGCGGCGCAGCCCGAGTTCATCGAGAACTTCATCGGCGAGGCCAAGCTCGTCGCGGACCTCATCCACACGAACATCGTCCAGACGTACCATCTCGGCGACACCGGCGGCGGATGCTTCATCTGCATGGAGCTGATCCGCGGGGTGAACCTGGAGCAGTTCGCCCATCGGCTCGCCGAGGCCGGGCGCAAGCTGCCCGTCGAGCTCGCCGTGTTCATCGTCAGCCGCATCGCCCGGGGGCTTGCCTACGCGCACGCGAAGACCGACCGCGACGGGAACCTGTTAGGCATCGTCCACCGCGACATCAGCCCCAAGAACATCATGATCGCCTTCGAGGGCGACGTGAAGGTGACCGACTTCGGCATCGCCAAGGCGAAGGGCCTGCTCAAGGACAAGGAAGGCGAGGAGGTGGCCGGCAAGCCCGAGTACATGAGCCCGGAGCAGGCGGATTTCATGGTGACGGACAAGCGCTCGGACATCTTCTCCGCCGGCATCGTCCTGGCGCAGCTCCTGACCGGGCAGAACGTCTTCAAGGGCTCTTCGCCCGAGGAATCGCGCCAGCGGGTGATCCGCCATCCGGTGCCCGACTTCACGCGCATCAACCCGGAGATCGAGCCCAAGCTCGACCAGATCCTCCAGCGCGCGCTCAGCCGCGACCTCGACGGCCGCTACCAGAGCGCCGACGAGCTGCTCTACGAGCTGGAGTATTTCATCTATCACCGCGGCTACGGCCCCACCAACGAGACGCTGGGCAAGTTCATCCGCGAGCTCTTCAAGGAAGAGGCCGCCGCCCCCGCGGCACCCGTCCCCGCGGCATCCGCCTCGTCCCGCGGTCAGACCACGCGGATCGCGCCGCAACCTCCCGAGCCCGCGCCCCCGGCCGCGCCCAAGCGCGGCGCCAGTCTTTTCGACCGACTCAAAGCCAAGATCTCATGAGCCGACCCGCCGCCAAAGGCCGCACCGTCACGCTGGGACTCCTGCAGCACGCCTGCGGCCCCGATCCCGAGGACAACCTCGCCACCACCCTCGCCGCCGCCACCCGCGCGGCGAAGGACGGCGCGCAGATCATCTGCACGCAGGAGCTCTTCCGGTCGCAGTACTTCTGCCAGGACGAGGACCACGCGAACTTCGGCCTCGCGGAGCGCATCCCTGGGCCGAGCACCGCGGCGTTCCAGAAGTTCGCCAAGAAGCACGGCGTCGTCGTCATCGCGTCGCTCTTCGAGAAGCGGGCCGAAGGTCTCTACCACAACACCGCCGCCATCATCGACGCCGACGGCTCCTTGCTGGGCATCTACCGCAAGATGCACATCCCGGACGACCCGTTGTACTACGAGAAGTTCTACTTCACGCCGGGCGACCTCGGGTTCAAGGCGTGGACCACGCGGTTCGGCCGCATCGGCGTGCTCATCTGCTGGGACCAGTGGTATCCGGAAGGCGCGCGCCTCACCGCGATGAACGGCGCGGAGATCCTCTTCTTCCCCACGGCGATCGGCTGGCATCCTTCGGAGAAGAAGGAGTTCGGCACCAACCAGCACCTCGCGTGGGAGACCATCCAGCGCTCGCACGCGGTGGCCAACGGTTGCTTCGTCGCCTCGGTGAACCGCATCGGGGTCGAGCGGCCGGTCGGCGGCGACGGCATCGAGTTCTGGGGCCAGAGCTTCGTGGCCGGCACCAGCGGCCAGATCCTCTCCAAGGCCTCCGTCGACCGGCCGGAGAACCTCATCGTCCCCGTCGACCTCGCGAAGGTCGACACCACGCGCACCCATTGGCCGTTCCTCCGCGACCGCCGCATCGACGCCTACGGCGACATCACGAAACGGTTCGTCGACTGAGCGGCCACCGACGGTGCCGCCCGGGAAGGCCCTCGGCGGCGGACCGGTGCCGGGTCATTTGCCGGGGCCTCGTCGCGACTTCCGCTCGTCCCCGGCTGAGCGCGAGGCTTGTCGAGAGCCGTCGCCCCGGGGCATCGTCCCGCCACATCGATCTATGGCCAAGTCCACGAAATCCAGGTCCGACCGCTACGTCATCATCATGGCCGGAGGGCGCGGCGAGCGCTTCTGGCCCGTCAGCCGCGAGGCCACGCCGAAGCAGCTGATCACGCTGATCGGCGGCCGTTCGTTCCTGCAGCAGGCGGTCGACCGCGTGCTGCCGCTCGTGCCGATCGAGAACATCCTCATCATCACGAACGCCGTGCAGGCGCCGACCGTCCGCAAGCAGCTGCCGACGCTGCCGAAGGAGAACGTCATCGCCGAACCCGTCGGACGCGACACCTGTGCCGCCGTGGCGCTCGGCGCGGCCGTCGTCGGCGCGCGCTCGACCACCGCGGTGATGGCCGTGTTGCCCGCCGACCATGTGATCCCGGAGCCGAAGAAGTTCCAGCAGGTCCTCGCCGACGCCTTCGATGTGGCGTCCCGCGGCCAGGTGATCGTCACCATCGGCATCCATCCGTCCACGCCGGAGACCGGCTACGGCTACATCCAGTCCGGGAACAAGCTTCCGGCGCCGGCCGGTGCGAAACCCTACAAGACGGCCTTCTTCAAGGCGGAACGGTTCGTCGAGAAACCCGACCTCGCCACCGCCGAGCGGTACCTCGCGGAAGGCAACTACCGCTGGAACGCCGGCATGTTCGTCTGGTCCTTCGTCACCATCTCCAACGGCCTCGAGAAACATCAGCCGGAGATGGATGCCGCCTGTCACCGGTGGTTCGCCGCGGCGGCCAAGAGCCCGGCCGCGCTCGCCAAGGTCCTCGCCAAGGAGTATCCCGGGATCCGCAAGATCAGCATCGATTTCGCGCTGATGGAGAAGGCCCAGAACGTGGTCGTGGCCGACGGGTCCTTCAGCTGGGACGACCTCGGTGCCTGGCCCGCGCTCGCCCGCCACGTGAAGCAGGACGCCGAGGGCAACGCCGCCGTCGCCGACTTCGTCCACGTGGATTCTGCCCGCAACGTCGTCTACGACGCCCGCACCAAGGGCCGCACGCCGATCACGTTGGTCGGCGTGAAGGACAGCATCATCGTGCTCACCGACGATTCGACCTTGGTCGCGGCGAAGGGCGAGGCGCAGAAGATCAAGGAGCTGGTCAAGAAGCTCGCCGCGGATCCGGCGCGGAAGAAGCTGGTCTGAGCGGCACCGTCGCGCCCGAAGGCGCGCAAACGCGGAGAAGGACCGGGTCCCGGGACATGTCGGCGTCGCGCATCCAGGGCGCGCGACGGCGGTGATGCGGGGTTGTCCTGACGGTCGGCGACGCTAGTTTCCTCGCGCCGCATGGATACCCGTCGTTTCTTCACGCTGCTCGCCAGCGCTTTCCTCGTCCTCAAGGGGATCCTGTCGGCGCGTGCCGAGGAGACCGCGGAGGACGCGCTGCGGCAGATGAAACAGGTCGTCCGGTCGCGCTTTCCCGACGTCCGGCAGCTCTCCACGGCCGAGCTCGCGATGTGGTTGGCGGACACCAACCGTCCCGCCCCCTTGCTGCTCGACGTGCGGACCCCGGCCGAGTTCGCCGTGAGCCATCTGCCCGGCGCGCGCCGGATCGATCCGCCGAGCACCGCCGCGGAGCTGTCGCCGACGTTGCCGGCCGACCGGCCGGTGGTGGTCTATTGCTCGGTCGGATACCGCTCCTCCGAGCTGGCGACGCGGCTGATCAAGGCTGGCCGGACCAACGTCTCGAACCTGGAGGGCTCGCTTTTCCAGTGGGCCAACGAAGGCCGCGCCTTGCGGTCCGCGGACGGCCCTGCCAATGCCGTGCATCCGTACAACGAGAAGTTCGGCCGCATGCTCCGGCCTTCGCTGCGCCCGGCGCGATGGGAGACGCCGAAGTGACCGATCTCGCTGGCATCCAGCAGTGGCGCGGCCTCGCGAGCGTTGGCTGGTTGGTGGTGCTGCTGGCGTGGGAGACGGCGGCGCCGTTCTTCGTCTTCTTCCGGGACCCGCGGGAACGCGGCCTGCACGCGCTGCGCAACTTCGTGGTCGGACTGGTGAACGCGGTCGTCGTCGGATCCGTCTTCGTCCTCGCGTGGCGGGCGGTGACCACTTGGTCCGAGGCGCACCATTTCGGCGTGCTCCATCGGCTCGGCGCGCCGGACGGGCTGCGGATCGCGCTCGCCGTGCTGATGCTCGATGCGTGGACCTATTGGTGGCACCGCATCTGCCATCGGGTGCCGATGCTCTGGAGCTTCCATCGCGTCCACCACGGCGACGCCCGGATGGACGTCACGACGGCCAACCGCTTCCACCTCGGCGAGATCGTCGCGTCGTCGGTGCTGCGCATCGCGTTGCTCCCGCTGCTCGGCGTCCGCTTCGGGGAGCTCGTGCTCTACGAGACGCTGCTCCAGGCGGTCGTCCAGTGGCAGCACGCCAACATCGGCCTGACCCCGGCGCTCGAACGGATGCTGCGCCTCGTCGTGGTCACGCCCGGCCTGCACAAGGTCCACCATTCGCGCGAACGACCGGAGACCGATTCCAACTACGCGTCGCTCTTGTCGGTCTGGGACCGGCTCTTCGGCAGCCTCCGGCTGCGCGAGCGGCCGGAGGAGATCCGGCTGGGTCTCGACGGCTTCGACGACGCGGAGCGACAGACGCTCCGCGGGCTTTTCCGCGAGCCGTTCCGCTGACGGCGCGGGGGCCTGAGGCCGGGACATGGGGGAGGACTTGCGTCCCCGACGGGCGGAAAGAAAAAGACGGCCAAGAGCGGTGCTCTTGGCCGTCCTGTCGCAGGACGGTCCTGCCGTCCTCGGTGCCGTTCAGCGGAACCGGTAATACTGCTGCCCTTGGCTGGTCGGGATCGTCAACGGCGAGACCGCCGGGGTCACTTCCGTCCACGGTCCTCCGATGCCCGGGGCGGACTCCAGCTTGCCGCTTCCGGTCCACTCGAGCTTCAGGCCGCCGTCGACCAAGCCGACCTTGGTGAACGCGGCCGGCTCGACCGCCGCGCCGATGGGATCGAACTCCAGGGTGGTGGCGGTCAGCTCGGCGCCGAACACCATGTCCGAGCTGGACCCGCCCGATTGATGCACCTCGGCGGCGAGGACGTTGTCGCCCACCCGCAATGCGGTCGCCGCGATCTCGAACGGCCCCTCGAACACGTTCTCGTGGCCGGCGGCATCGGTGGTGGAGTCGACCACCAGGT
>CANGMH010000280.1 GCA_947454005.1 Verrucomicrobiota bacterium | reverse complement strand
TCGAATCGCCGCGACTCGTGCAGATCCGCAAGGACGCCGGCGTGAAGTCGCCGGAGTTCATCTACCTCGAGCAGATCGAGGCCGGGACGCTCTGAGGCCGGTGCGGCGGCCGGCCGTCAGGGAGCGTTGATCGCGCCGACGAAGCGTCCGAGCCAGTAGCCGAGCACGTACTCGTCGCCGGGGAACTCCGTGTGCCCGCCGTCGCCCGCGTCGAGGATGAAGGGCTGGGTGTTGCAGCGCGCCATCAACCGTTCGCCCGGCGGCAACAGCTCGGCCATCTCCTGGCCGCGGAAGTTCGGCGGCAGCCGCTGGATGTCCTTGCGGTGCGAGTTCGCGACCGACCACGAGACGGTGTCGAGCGGATAGCCGCGGAGCGTCCACACCGCGCCTTCCGGGTCGAAGTCCTTCAAGCCGCACGCGGCCGTCACGAAGTTCCACGTCGCGTTGCGTTCGCCTTTCTCCAGTTCCCAATGGTCGGCGACGGCGGCGCGGTACTTCGCGCGGAGCCCGTCGTCGAAGGCATGGCGGGCGAGCACCCAATACGTGTTGAAGGCCAGTTCGTCGTCGCTGTGGTTCCACTCGTCGCCCATCTCGATGCCTTGGTGCCGGGCCCCGGGCGTCGCCTTGAGCAGCCGCATGGAGCTGGTGAGGTTCGTGAGATAGCCGGCGGTGCGGAACATCTCGTACGCCTTCTCCTTGAAGCGCGCCTTGCCGGTGACCTTGTGGGCGAACTGCATGAGCGCGGTGAACTCCGCGGAGTTCAGCCGGCGGTCGTGGACCGTCGGCGGGAAGGAGTTCACGTAGTCCGGATGCCACCGGCCCCAGAGGGTCGGCTTGCCGTCGACGTCCACGAGGTAGAGGTCGTGGTCGAGGATGTGCGTGGCGATGCGGTCGACGAGCATGGCGATGCGGCGACGTTCCGCCGGCGTCTCGGCCGCGCACTCCCAGAGCACGGCGTAGGCGAAGAGATGCGAGGTGATCTCGTCGCTGCTGGTGTGGCCCTTCCATTCCCAACCGGGATCCGGCGCGTCGCGCCAGCGGTCGGTGTCGGAGAACTTGAAGCCCTTCCGCTCGATGGTCCGCGCCGGGAAGCCGGTGTTGGTGTGGATGGTCTGGAGACGTTCCAGCGCGGCGAAGGTCTCCCACGCCCATGCCTTTGCCTGCGGCTCGTGCGTGACCGCGAAGCGCAGCGCCTGGCTCGCGAGCCAGTAGCTCGACCAACCGCCGTCGTTGTCGGTGTCGATCATCTCGCTGGTCGCGATATCGCCGGGCTGGAAGAGGCGGCGTTCGGCGGTGAGGCCGTAGCGCATGTGGCGCGACCGGATCTTCTGCCCGATCCACGCCGCCTTCTGCGCGAGCGTCCAGCTGCGGTACGCGATCTTCTGGAGACCGGTGCGGGTGAGGATCCACACGCTCCGGTCGGCGTCGACCGCGAGGTCCACGACATGGTCGTCCGCGAGCCAGCGCCGCGAGGCGTAGTAGCGGAACCTCGGCGCGGGCACCTTCGGGCCGGCGGACGGCGTGGCCCACACGGACGGCGTGCCGTCGCTCTGGAAGAACGCGCCGCGCGGCGTGCCGAACCAGACGCCGCCGTCGACCGGCACGATCTTGGTGATGTCGGGCCACGGCACGAGCTGCTCCAGCGGTGAGGCGGGTTTGCCGTCGGAAAGGCGCAGCTTGGACCAGCCGTTGGTCGTGCCGATGAAGAGCTCGCCGTTCCGCACCGCGAGCGTGCGGAAGCCGCGACCGGTCGCGACGGTGCGGAGCCCCGCGTCGGTCCGTTGCGCGATGTGGTCCGACATCAGCACGAACCAGCCGGCCTCGGTGGCGAAGGCGGTGTGGGTCTTGCCCAGCGGGTCCACCATCGGCGCGGTGAGCACCAGGTTGGTGGAGCTGTCCACGGCGATCTGGTCGAAGGCTCCGGGTCGGGCGAACCGCGCACCCGGCGCGCCCGCCTCGGCGTTCGAGAGCCAGCCGTCGTCGAAGAGGAGGTACAGGTCGCCGGCGCGGGAGAGGGCGATGTCCTTGGCCACCTTGCCTGCTAGCGGACGGAAGCTGCGGTCCGCGGCAAGCACGCCGTCGAAGAGCCGCGCCACGCCGCGGTCGGTCAGCACGTTCACCACGCCGTCCTTGTCGATGCACAGCTTGCGCATCTCGGCGCCGGCGAGGTCCGGATGCAGCCGGAACTTGACCGCGACGTCCTGCGAGAAGGGCTTGTCGGCGATCCCGCCCGCGGCGCGGACGGCGGCCGTCACGGCCACCAAGCAAAGGAGCAGCCAGCGTTTCATCGGAACGAGCGAAGCACGGCCCGCGCGCGCCGGGGAAGCGCGGAGCTCGGGAATGTGGTATGCGCCCGGCCGGCTGCGGCCCGGGAGACCCGAAAGTCGCGCAGCGCGCGGTTGTCCGCTGCCCTCCGCTCGCCCAATCTCCGGCCATGCTGAACACGGAACTTGTCCCCGCCACGGAACCCGGCTCGCGCGCGTTGCTCGTCGTGCTGCACGGGCTCGGCGATTCGATGGACGGATGGCGCTGGCTGCCGGGCGAGCTGCGGCTGCCGTGGATGAACTACCTGCTGGTCGACGCCCCGGACGACTACTACGGCGGCTTCTCCTGGTACGATCTGCAGGGCGACAGCCGGCCGGGCATCGAGCGCAGCCGCAAGGCGCTGACCGCGCTGCTCGACGCGCAGCGTGCCGCCGGATTCGCCAGCGAGCAGACAGCGCTGCTCGGGTTCTCGCAGGGCTGCGTGATGACGCTCGACGCGGGGTTCCGCTATCCGCACCGGCTGGCCGCGCTCGTCGGCATCAGCGGCTACGTGTGGCAGCCCGACGAGCTCTTGCGGGAGCTCTCGCCGGTCGCGACGTCGCAGCGGGCTCTCTTCACGCACGGCACGCGCGACCCGCTGATCCCGCTGCCGCCGGTCCGGGAACAGGTGGCGCGATTGCGGGCGGCCGGTCTCGACCTGACCTGGCGCGAGTTCGACAAGGTCCACACCGTCGCCGGCGAACCGGAGTTGGCGGTGATCCGCGGTTTCCTGGGCCAAGCGTTCGGACGGTGATGCCCCGTTCGTGCGTCGCGGATGAAAAAGGCCGGGGCGATGGCCCCGGCCTTGCACGATGCGGTCCGTCGTGGATCAGGGTTGCCGGACGCGGAAGTAACGCTGGGCGGCATCGACGCCGAGCTTCACCGCGTTGCCGGAGACGCCCGGCACCGCTTGCCAGACCGCACCGGTGAGCGACGGCGACGATTCCAGCACGGCGGTGACGCCATCGCCGGTCCATGAGAGGCGGACGCCATCGGCTTCGCGCGCGACCGTGAGCGCGATCGGTGCCGACGCCGCGAGCGAGTAGATGCCGAAGTCGTCCACGCCCCAGTACCAGCTGTCGGTGCCCGCGTAGGCGAAACGGAAGCGCACCGTCTTCTGGTTGTCGGCGCCGGCGATGCGGAAGAGCTCGACGCGTTTGCCGCCCACCGGATCGTCGTCGACGCGCGCTTGCAGGAACGGCGCGAGGGCAGGACCGACCGGGGCCGCGATGAAGGCGCCGTAGGACCCGCCGCGATCGGTGCCGGTGGCATCCGTGAAGCGGGCGACGTCGCCGCGCTCGGTGTTGAACGTTGCGTCGACGTCGATCGCGCCCGCGTCGTCGCGGACGATGTCGCGGCCGTCGAGGTAGTAGACGACCGGCAGCCAGTTCTTGCCGGCGTCGACGGAGTACTCGAGGGCGCCGATGGAATCCTGGTTCTGCTCGTAGAGGCTGTGGAACGAGACGGCCACATCGGTCTTGCCGGTGAGGTCGTGGTCGCCGGTGGTGACGAAGAGGACCTGCGAGGCGGCGCCGTTCTGGTAGCCGGAGTTGCCGAAGAGGAAGCGGCCTTGGGCGAGCGGACCGAGGATCGCCTTCCCGTTCACCACGTTCTTCGGGTTCGCGCTCAGCACCCGGCGGTAATCGGTCTCGGCGCTGTCGGGGTTGCCATAGGTCTTGAACGTGCCGGTGAAGCGCTCCGCGGCGGCCACGGTCCAGCCTTGGTACGCCGTGGAGCTGAGGTCGCCCAGGTCCGCCACGTCGACGAGCGGCGTGGAGTAGCTCTCGGCGGTCCAGCCGGCCGGCAGCTTGCCCTCGGGAACGGCATCGAAGGTCTCGAGGTACAGAGGAGCGGGCAGTTGGATGTCCACGTAGTCGCCGATGGTGAACGTCACGGTGTTGGTCGCTTTCACGCCGGAACCGTCGGCGAAGGTGAGCGTGAACTTGTGGGTCGATCCGGCGGGGAGGACGGCGGCGTCCGAGTAGCTCACGAGGACGGTGTCCGTCTGGACCACCGTCGAGTGCGGGACCTTGGCGCCATCGAGCGTCAACGCGATGCTGTTGGTGGCGATGGGCGAGCCGCCGCTCTGGAGCGTGGCTTTGTAGACCGCCGCGGGCGGGGCGTTCGTCGCGCCGTCGACCGGCTCGACCGCGAGCGCCTTCGGCGGCGATCCGGCGGCGACCTTCACCGTGAACGACTCGGTGGCGAGCACCGTGTAGCCGTCGTCCTGCAGGAAGAAGGCGACCCAATCGCCCGCGGCCGGAAGGCCTTTCGGGAAGGTGACCGAGCCGGCGGCCGTCGCGACGGCGCCGATCTGGGTGCCGTCCACGTAGAGATAATCCGTCGAACCCACCGCCCCGGGCGTCTGGCCCTTCTTGTAGAGACCGACCCAATCCTTGGGGTTGGCCGGGCCGTTGGTGAAGGTGACGGTGATGGACTCGCCGGGCGCGTAGGTGCGCTTGGCGGCACGGACGAGCGGCGTGCCGGCGTCCACGACCTTGAAGCTCGTCTGCGCGAGCGCGGTATAGCCGTCGTTGAGCAGGAAGAAGGCGGACCAATCGCCGGCGAAATTCAGCCCTGCGGGGAAGCGCACCTTGCCCTCCTTGTAGGGCACCGCTCCGGACTGGGTGCCGTCGACGTAGCGCCACACCGTCGAGCCGACGCTGCCGGGCACGATGCCGTCGGGGTAGACGCCGATCCAATCGAGCTTGTTGCCGGGGCCTTCCGCGAAGAAGGCGGTGATGGGTTCACCGATGGCGTAGGCATCGTGGTCGGTGATGAGGGACGGCGCGGCGTGGACGGATGCGGTCAGCGCCAGCCATCCGCAGAGCGCGGCAAGGTGGGTCCGCCAGCGGGACAGGGGACGTGTCGGGTTCGGTTTCATGGGAGTTTTCTCAGGTTTCAGTTCCAACGGGATGGGGACGAAATCGGGGGTCACGGCGAGCAGACGACGGGCGTGGTGTCGCCGCTGCCCCAGGAGGTCCATTCGGTCACGATGCGCTCGCCTTCCGGCGTCGAGAGCGGGACCCATGCGGAGTCCTCGGGCCGCTTCACCAAGCGGTGGTCCTGCGCGGCACCGCGACCCATCGCCAAGGCGGTGTGGTTGGAGCGCGCGGTCTCGAACTGCTGCTTCAGCTCCGGCGTGTTGGACTCGAGATAGGCGATGCGCCAGGTGGACCGCTGCTGCGGCCGGCCGTTGGTCGAGACCACCACCGCGCGCACGGCGTCCTCGGCCGCGTCGTCGATGCCGCGGGCCGGCGGGATCAGGTCGCGCCGCGCCGCGAAGAGCTTCTTGGCGCTCTGGTCGTAGAAGAAGGACTGTTCGGAAGGGGTGGCGTCGCTCTGGATGAACCGCCACGTCATGAAGCCCGAGAGGCCGAGCAGCGCGACGGCGAAGGCGAGCTTCACCCGGTTGTCGTGGAGGAGGTCCATGGCGTCAGTGCGGATCGGCCTTGGCGGACCACCAGCATTCGTT
>CANGMH010000279.1 GCA_947454005.1 Verrucomicrobiota bacterium | reverse complement strand
GCCTCAGTTCCGCATCTTGCTCTTCGCCCGAGCCGAGGTCGCGCCGCCCGAATCGGAGGTGCGGATCCTTGCTGAACTGCAGCATCCGGTCCTCGATCCGACGCCCACCCAGTTCCCCGGCTTCAGCCAACGTGTGGAGTACAGTTCCTTGGATCCGGTCATGCTCGAGGCCGACACCACCTACTGGCTCGGGGTCTACCTTCCACCGGGAAGCCCGGGTGCGGCGTTGATGTTCGTCTTTTCGACGGGCGAGCGCGGGTTGGACGGCTGGTCCATCTCTGATTTCAGCCATGCGGGTTTCGCGGACGAGAACGGGATCATATCGTGGAGCCTCTCTTCTTTCGGTCTATCTAGCAGCATGCTGAAGTTCGCGGTGAACGGAGTCGCGGTGCCGGAACCTCCGTTGTGGAGCCTCTTCGCCCTTGGAGCGCCTATGGTGATGCTCTTTTCCCGCAGTCTCAGGGCGGATCGTCGAAGACCCCGTTCGCCGATCTCTGCACCAAGGCCTGCCTGAAACGGACGACCTACGGCTTCTTCGGCGCGTTCCTCGCCGTGCCGGTGCCTTCCCGTTCGAACTGACTGAAGTCGCCGTCGGCGCTGTGCTTGGTCTGCACCAAGCCGTCGGCATAGGCGTAGATGCGCTCCCATTTCCCGTCCGGCATCTGCCGCGCCTGCTTCTCACGGAACAGGATCAGGTCCGAATCCGCCTCGCTGATGACACGCTCGTGGGGAAAGAACTCGAACAGGTCGGGTGAGATGCCTCCCTCGAAGGTTCCGTCCGCCTGGAGATCCATCTCGCTGCGCATCTCATCGAAGCTCGCCGGGTAGCGGGATTTGTTGTGGGTGGAGAATGTTTGCGCCGCGAGGCCGAGGTTCCTCATCGCTTTGTGGACTCGGATCGAATGCTGCCTGGCGTCTGCCATGGCCAAGGCTTCCGTCCTTTTGGCAGTGATCTCTGCGATGGCTGCGCGCACTTCGACGCCCTGCAGACGATTCTGAAGATCTGAGCCCCTTGATGCAGTCGCAGCCTGCCGCAGTCGCGTGATCTCGCCGCGAAGGCGGAGCAGTTCCGTGTGCTCGTCCCGGACCTGTCCTTCCGCCTCCTGAACCCTTGGCAGGGAAGTCGGCGGCGCGGGTGCGAGGGCGGCCACCTGCTGGCGCAGCGCGGCGTTCTCTCCAGCGAGCCGGGTGATGCTGCGTTGTTGCCAAGCGAGCGTGGTCGCCACCACTGCGCCGCCCACGATCCCGAGTGCGAGTTTGGATTTCATAAGCGTGAACACCGAAAATGTCCCCCACGCGGTCGCGCCGGCGCCGGCCAACGACGCCGTGGCGATGACGCCGCCCAACCCGACCGGCGCCGCCTGCGCTGCTGCCACGCCGAGCGCCGCGGCGACGATGCCGCCGCTCACGGTGACGCCGCGTTTCCGGAACGCCTCGCGCAGCTTCTCCAGCGCGCGGCTCACGCGTTTTTGGGCGGCGTCCTCGTTGGTGCCCAAGGTCGCGCCGACTTCGGCGAGGCTACGGCCGGCGAGGAAGCGCAGAACCACCGCGTCGTGGTCGGTCTCGGTGAGGTCGGCGAGCGCGGCATCCAGCACCGGCTGGAGCTCGGTGGCGGCGCGGGCCTCGGCGTCGCCGGATCGGAGTTCGTTCTGCTGCATCGCTTGTCGCTCCCGGTGCGCGCGGCGCGCTTCGCCGCGGATGTGCTTCGCCGCCGCGTGGCAGGCGGCCCGGTACAACCAACCGGCGAGCACCGTGCCCGGAGGGAGCTTGTCGGCCTTGCGGGCGAGGTCGGTGAAGACCGTCTGCGCGACGTCCCGGGCGAGGTCCGCATCGCCGCTGACCCGCCGTGCCGCCGCCCAGACGAGGTCGCAGTGGCGTCGCACCAGTTCGGTGAACGCCGCGTCCGCGCCTGCGTCCTGTTTGGCGTAGCGGCGCAGCAGCTCATGGTCGGGGATGTCGTTCATCGCGTCGTCACCCAGTAACACCCGCGGGAGGAAGAAATCCGACACGGCTCTTTTCATGGCACCGTGCTGCCTGACTAGCCGCCACGCGGGCGGGCCGCCCGCGCCCCCGCCCGCATCATCCCGACGAGAGCCGTCGCTCGCCGCTCACCGCTCGCCGCTAACTGACCACTGACCACTGACCACTGACCACTGACCACTGACCACTGACCACTGACCACTTCTTCCGGTGCCCGGCTTCCTGCTTTTCCCCGGGACCGGTCCTCGCTAGGGTGCGGCCATGCGTTCGGTTCAGGTCCCCCTCGGGGAGCGGTCGTACACCATCACGGTGGGCAACGGGCTCATCGCCAAACTGGGCGACCATTGCCGCCGGCTGAAGCTCGGCGAGCGCTGCGTGGTGATCACCGACACCAACGTCGGGCCGAGGTTCGCCAACGACGCGGTGAAGGCCCTGAAGATGGCCGGCTTCGTGCCCAGCGTCGTCACCGTGCCGGCGGGCGAGACCGCGAAATCCTTCAAGGTGGTGGCCGATTGCTACGACCAGCTGGCGATGAAGCGGCTGGAGCGGAAGTCGTTCGTCGTCGCGCTCGGCGGCGGCGTGGTCGGCGACCTGGCGGGCTTCGTCGCCGCGACCTATCTGCGCGGCATCCCGTTCGTCCAGGTGCCCACGACGTTGCTCGCGCAGGTCGATTCCTCCGTCGGCGGCAAGGTCGGCGTGAACCTCAAGGCCGGGAAGAACCTGGTCGGTGCCTTCCACCAACCGCGCGCTGTGCTCTGCGACCTCGACACCCTCGCTTCGCTACCGGAACGGGAGTTCCGCGCGGGCTTCGGCGAGATCATCAAGTACGGGGTCATCCGCGACAACGAGCTGTTCAAGCGCCTGGAGAAGGAGATCGACAAGCTGCTCGCCCGCGACGCCGCGGCGCTCACCAACGTCATCGCCCGCTGCTGCACGATCAAGGCCGAGGTGGTCGCGGCCGACGAGACGGAATCCGGCCTGCGTGCTTCGCTGAACTTCGGCCACACGCTCGGCCACGCGATCGAGGTGGTCTCCGGCTACGGCGAGTATCTCCACGGCGAGGCGATCAGCATCGGCCAGGTGGCGGCGGCCCGGTTGTCCGCGCGGCTGCTCGGGTTCCCGGAGAAGGACGCCGACCGCGTCCGCGACCTGTTCGCCAAGGCCGGTCTGCCGGTGACGATGAAGGTCGTGCCCAAGAAGCGCGAGGCGTTGTTCGACGCCATGCGCCTCGACAAGAAGGTGGCGGGCGGCGAGCTCAAGTTCGTGCTGGTGAAGGCGCTCGGCGACGTCGTCTGGGGCCAGCGCGTGCCCGATGCCGATATCAACGCCGTGCTGGCCGGCATCACGGCCTGACCGGGAGGACGGCTCGGCGGTGCGGATCCGGTCCGCGCCGGAGACCGTCAGGTCCGGAGCGGAGCAACCGGGCCACCCAAAGGGGCTCTCCGACCGTATCCAAGGGCTTTCTCTCTCGGCACATGGCCGTGGGTCCCGGACCCCGGACCACCAGACAAGCCGTCATACCGATATCGATGGTGGTTCGGTATCAAGCCGCGCAGCGAAGACGGCGACGGCGTGGGCGATGAAGAAGGAGAGCGCAGGCCTCATGTCCGCAGCGCCACCGTCACCGTGACCCGGGTGCCTTCCCCGGGTCGCGACATAAAGACGACCTGGCCCCCGAGCATCCGCACCCGCTCCCGGATGTTGGCGAGGCCGTCCCCGGTCCGGTCCGGTCCGACGGCAGCCGGCTCCGCCGGTTCGAATCCGCGGCCATCGTCCGCCACCTCGACCCGGAGCTGCCCGCCGTCGCACGTCGCCGTCACGCTGCACTGCGCGGCCTGGGAATGTTTCAGCACGTTGTTCAGGCACTCCTGCACGATGCGGTAGAGATCGATCTCCTGCTCGGGCGGCAAGGCTCCGCGCAGTTCGGCGAGGTCGACCGTGAACCGGATGGGCGCGGTCGCCGCGAGCTCCTGGACGTTCGCCGCGATCGCTTTGGTCAGGCCCAGCTCGTCCAGCTGGAACGGCCGCAGGTTCTGCGAGATCGCCCGGACCTCGCGGATGGCTTGGGACGTCATGTCCGCCGCTTGGCGGAGCTGCTCCGCGGCCTTCTCCGGCTGGCCGGCTTGCTGCTGTGCCAGCGCCACGCGGCATTTGATGACGAGCAGGTTCTGCCCGAGGCTGTCGTGCAGCTCGCGCGCGATGCGCCGGCGCTCCGCCTCCTGGGAGCCGATGAGCCGGCGGGAGAACTCCTCTTGCACGATCCGCGCCCGGGTGATGGTCCGGATGCGCGCCCGATAGGCACCGAACGCGGCGGCCGTCAGCGAAAGGGACACCCCGGCCTGGAACGGCCACGTCTGCCACCACGCCGGCAACACCCGGAGGCGCAGCTCCGCTCCGCGGGAGGCCCGGACCCCGTCGTTGTTCACGGCCAGGACCTGGAAACGATAGCGGCCCGGGGAGAGCCGGTGATAGGTGGCCACCCGGCGGGCACCGGCCTCTTCCCACTCCGTCTCCGCCCCGTCCAGCCGATGACGGAAACGGACCCGCTCCGGAGCCATGAGGCTCAAGCCGGTGTAACGGATCTCGACCCGTTGCCGGCCGGCCGGCACCGCGATCTCCAGGTCGCCCGACGAGACCTCCGCCGGACCCGTCGCCGAAGGTCCGTTCGAGAACATCGGCACGCCATCGACCAAGACGTCCTCGATGACCGTGGGCGGCGGCACCGGATTGGGCTGGAGCCGGGTGGGGTCGACCACGCTCACCCCTTTGGACGTGGCGAACCACAGTCGCTGGTCCTTCGCGCGGCACATCACCGGCTGGATGTTGAACGAGCATTCGGTGGTCTCCAGGCCGTCCTCGCGGGCGAAACGTCGCGGCAGCAGATCGGTGCGCCGGCCATCGGCCCACGCGTCGAGACCGGCCCGGCTCACGCGGAAGATCCCGTCGCCCGACCCGATCCAGATGGACCCGGTCCCGTCTTCCGCCATGCTGGAAGGCCACCGCGGCAGACCGATCTGCTCCGGCTCCAGTTTGGCGAAGGCTCCTTTGCGGAGCCGGAAATATCCGCGGCCCGAGGTCCCTACCCACAGCGTGTCGTCCGGATCCGCCAGCAAGGTGGCGACGGACAACGACGGTTGCGCGCCGGGGATCGGCACGCGCGTCCACCGGCCCGCCTCCCGGCACAGGAGCCCGCCTCCGCCCAAGCCGAGCCACAGCCGGGAACGGCTGTCCATGGTCATCGCTCGCACCGCGGATCCCGACACTTCGGCCGGCAACGGCTCGCGGACCAATCCGGTCCCGGACACCCGCCACAAGCCGTTTTCCCGGCCTACCCACAACCCTTGCCCCGGTTCCTCGAAGAAGAGGGTGATGGTCCGTCGGTCCTCGCTGGTGTCGGGCTCCACCGTGGTCGTCCGGTCGCCTTCCCGGACGAAGACCCCCCCGCCATAGCCGCCCACCCAGATCTTCCCGGTGGAATCGTGATGGATGCACCAAGGCAGATCGGTCGCGAACTGGAGCGCCGGCGCCGGCCGGTGGCCGGGGAGGAACGACTCCACACCGGCCTGGGTCACCACCCAGATCGATCCGGACGGGTCCTCGGTCACGGACCGGACGATCTCGCCCGCCAATCCTTCGGCCGCTCCGACCGTCCGGAAGACGCGGCGGTTCAGCCGCCAAAGCCCGTTGGCCTCCGTGCCTATCCAAAGGTTCCGCTCCGCATCCTCGAACAGCGCCCGCACCGCCTCCGGTCGGGCGCTCCGGCCGATCTGATAATGGTGGAAGCGGCCCTCCGGATCCAGCCGCCACAGCCCTTGGC
>CANGMH010000278.1 GCA_947454005.1 Verrucomicrobiota bacterium | reverse complement strand
GTTCTTGCGGGGGCATTTCCCGGGCGAGCCGTTGATGCCGGGGGTCCTGCTGGTCGAGGCGGTCGCGCAGCTCGCCGGCGTCATCGCGCAGACCGATCCCGCCATCGCGCCGCTCGCCGGGTTGAAGCTCACCGCCATCCGCGCGGCGAAGATCCTCGGCAGCGCCAAGCCGGGCGAGACCGTCACGCTGCATGCCCGGGTCACCGGCCGGATGGGTCACCTCGTCCAGGCGCAGGGGACGGCGACGGTCCGCGGCACGTTGGTGCTCCAGTGCGATGTGACCTTGGCGGGCACCGCCTGACAGTGCGGCCGCGAGCGGTGGAGCCAGCGGCCGCGGCCCGGCCGCATCCACCGTTCACCAAGGCGTGGCGCGGAGCGGGAGCTTCGGCTTCACGGCCTTCTTCGCCTTCTTCTGCTCGGGTTCGAGCTCGGAATCGATGATGGCGAGCAGTTCGGCCCGGCCCACGCGGTCGACCGCCGAGCAGGTGAGGATGATCGGCGGGCGGTCCGACCATTCGGCCAGCTTGGCGGTGAACGCCGCGATGGTCTCCTGCAGCCTCACCGGGCCGACCTTGTCGATCTTGGAGAACACCAGCACGAACGGCACCTCGTTGTCGGCCATCCATTCCACGAACTCCAGGTCGTAGGCCTGGGGCGGGAGCGATCCGTCGACCAGCGCGAAGACGCAGCGGAGGTTCGGCCGCTCGGCGAGGTACTCCGACACCGAGCGGCTGAAGCGTCCGCGCTCCTTGCGCTCGACCTTGGCGTAGCCGTAGCCGGGGAGGTCCACGAGCCGCCAGGTGCCGTTGACGGTGAAGAAATTGAGATGCTTCGTGTGGCCCGGCGTGGCCGAGACGCGGGCGAGGTCGCGCTTGCCGACGAGCATGTTGAGCAACGACGACTTGCCCACGTTGGAGCGCCCGGCGAAGGCGAACTCCGGCATGGATTCGTCCGGGCACGCGGCGAGGTCGGGCGCGCTGCGGTAGAAGATGGCGGTCGATGTGTTCACGTTGGATGACGTCCGACGCGAGCTTGTGACAGGTTTCCGCCCGGACGGCACGGCAAACCTTCGCGAGATGCCGCCCGGACAGGCGCTCCGCCGGAGGCCGCCTACCGGAGTTCCGGCGGCGTGCGGAAGAACCGGGCGGTGTCGCAGTCCTTCGCCGCGTCGCCCATCTCCTCCATCCCGCGGATCATCGCCACGGAGACGGCGCCGAGCAGGCGTCCCCATGCGTCGCGGACCGGGGCGGGATAGGCTTCGCCCAGGATGTCCTCGAACGTCCGGTGCAGCGCCCACGCGAGGTCGGCGAAATCCTGCGGCTTCACGCCGACGTAGCCGTGCCGCCGGCCGAGCTTCACCAGGCCCGGTTCGATGGCGGCCCAGTCCGCGGGCGCGCCGACTAGCGCGTCCAAGGCCTCGAACACCCGGCGTCCCTGGGTGCCGATGTCGGTGTGGAAGAGCTCGCGGAGATGCGGCGCGCGCTCGAACAGACGCCGATAGAGCGTCAGCGCGAAGACATCCGCCAACGGCACGACACGCTGCCACGAGCCCAGGACCAACGCCCGGGCCTCGGGCGGAAGCGGAAAACGGTCCGGGGTCTCGGGCATACGGATCCCAAGAGTGGACGTCGCCCCGGCTCTGCCAATGCGACTTTGGTCCCCCGTCCGCTTCCATCGGGCTTCACCCCGGACCCGCGTCCGGCGTACGGTCCGCCCGCTTGCCCGCGAACCGACTCATCCGGAAAGCCACCCGCCAGCAGCTTGCCGAGCGCCTCGGCGCCGTCCTCGACGCGTCGCTCGACGCCATCGTGACGATGGATGCCGCCGGGCTCGTGGCCGGTTGGAACCCCGCCGCGGAGGCGCTCTTCGGCTGGAGCGCCTCGGAAGCGGACGGGCGTCCGATGGACGAGCTGATCATCCCGCCGTCCTCGCGCGCCGCCCACCGGGCCGGGCTCGGCCGGCTCCTGCGCACCGGCGAGGCGCGGTTGCTCGGTCGCCGTGTCGAGGTGGTCGCCTGCCGGAAGGACGGCTCCACGATCGATGTCGAGCTCACCTTGTCGCGGGTCGGGTCCGAGGAGGACGACACGCTGTTCATCGCCCACATCCGCGATATCAGCGAGCGCCGCAAGGCCGAGCGCGAGCAGGAATCGCGCGCAGCGGGGCTGGAGCAGACCGCCCAGGCCGGCGCGGTGAAGCTGGCCGCGGTCGCCGCCGAGCTCGAGCGGAGCGAGGCGATGCGGGCGGAATCGGAGCAGCTGTTCCGTCTCGCCTTCCGCTCGTCGCCGGTGTCGCTCACCGTCATCAGCCTCAGGACCGGTCGGCTGGTCGAGGTGAACGAGACGTTCCTGCGCTGGACCGGTTTCACCCGCGCCGAGGCCATCGGCCGGACCACGGGTGAGCTGGAGATGTGGGCCGACCCGGCCGATCGCGATGCCTTCCTGCGCGACATCGACGTGCACGGCTTCATCCGGAACCGTGAATGCCGCCTGCGCCGGCCGGATGGCGGCACCAACACCTTCCTCGTCTCCGCCGAGCGCATCGAGATCCGCGGCGAGCCGCACGTCTTCTCGGCCGGATTGGATATCGAGGCGCTCAAGCAGGCCGAGGCCGGCCTGCGCGTCGCGCTCGGCCGCGAGCAGGAGTTGCGGCGCCTCAAGTCGCGGTTCGTCTCGCTTGTCTCGCACGAATACCGGACGCCGCTCGGTGTCATCCGTTCCGCCGCCGAGATCCTCGAGGCCTATTTCGACCGCCTCGCCCCGGCTCGCCGGCTGCTCCACCTCGGCGACATCAAGGACGCCGCGGAGACGATGACGCGGCTGATGGACGAGGTGCTCTTCCTGGAACGCAGCGAATCCGGGAAGCTCGCGTGTCGGCGGGCGCCGCTCGATCTCGTCGCGTTCATCCGCGACATCGCCAAGGCCCACGGCCACGCCGGGCACGCCGCGCGCATCCGGCCCGATCTGGCCGCGGATCTCCCGGAGGCGACCGTCGATGCCGGCCTCCTGCGGCTCGCTTTGGACAACCTGGTCGGCAACGCCCTGAAGTATTCCCCTTCGGAACGCCCGGTCGTCGTCCGGCTCCGGCGCGAGGACGACTCGGCGGTGGTCACCGTGGAGGACCAGGGCATCGGCATCCCCGCGGACGACCTGCCGCATCTGACCGAACCCTTCCACCGGGCCCGCAACGTCGGCGAGACGCCCGGTTCGGGCCTCGGTCTGGTGGTGGTGAAGAAATGCGCCGACCTCCACGGCGGGGCGCTGGCGGTGGACAGCGAGGAGGGCAGGGGCACCATCATCACGCTCCGGTTGCCGGTGTTCCTCCCCGTCCCATGAAGAAGATCCTCGTCATCGAAGACAACCCGCGGATCCTCCGCTCCGTCGAGACCATCCTCTCGATGGAAGGGTTCGAGGTGACGGGCGCGTCCGACGGGCCGTCCGGTCTCGACGCGGCCCTCCGCGGGCTGCCGGACCTCGTGGTGTGCGACGTGATGATGCCGGGCTTCGACGGGCACGAGCTGTTGCGCCGGTTCCGCGCCGAGCCGGCCGGGAAGCGGACGCCGTTCATCTTCGTCACCGCCCGCGCCGAACGCGCCGACCTCCGGGCCGGCATGGACCTCGGTGCCGACGACTACCTGACCAAACCGTTCACCCGCGAGGAGCTGCTCGCCGCCGTCCGAGCCCGCTTGGAACGCGTCGAAGCGATGGGTGCGGGTGCGGGTGCGGGTGCGGCGCCCGCGGCCGGGTCCTTCGACTTCCGCTCACCGCAGCCGCTGGAGGCCGCGCTCGGCATCACGCCGCGCGAGGCCGAGGTGCTGCTCTGGGTCGCGCAAGGCAAGAGCAACGCCGATGTCGCCGGCATCCTGGGGATGGCCGAGAAGACCGTGAAGAAGCACCTCGGGAACATCTTCGAGAAGCTCGGCATCGAAGGCCGCAACGCCGCCACGGTCGCCGCCCTCGAGGTCCTCTCCGGACGCCGCGGTTGATCGCCGCCGCTCCGGCGTCCCGGCCCTTGCAGGCGACCGAAGGCCCATCGCGGAAGGCCCGGGCCCCGGGCGATAGCAGTAGCACGCCGCACGACGGCCCGCAGAAGCGGACCGGTGGCGGAAACGACAACAATTGATATCGACTCATCTATGAAGACCACGCTCAACCACATCCTCGCGTCCCTCATCACCGCCGGCGCCGTCGCCCTCGGGACCTCCGCCGTCCGGGCTCAGGCGACCGGCCACCTCGCGGAAGGCCTGCTCCTTTCGACGCAGATCGCCGACCAAGCCGCCCAAGGCATCTTCACCGATGCCGCCAACGTCCCGCTCAACCAGTACGGCGGCTCCTGGTCCGCCTCGGCCGGCAAGCCCAAGTCCGGCTACTCCTTGGCCAAGCCCGGTTCGCCGGCGAGGAACCTCACGACCTGCGCGCCGCTGATCAGCCGTCTGCTCCAGAACGTCTACGGCTGGAAATGGAGCAACTACTCCTTCTTCGACCCGGTCACCTCGACCGTCGTCACCACCGCCAGCCCGTATCCGTACCAGATGGTCGCGCTGCTGAACGCCGGCAAGGGTTTCACCGGCTCGACCACCGACCTCGACCAAGCCGTGGCCGGCGACGTGCTGCTTTTCTGGCGCCCCTCGCAACCCACGGACGACCATGCGGCGCTCTTCATCGAGGCGCGCTGGGATGACGCGGTGTCGTATCCGACCGGCCTGCCTGCCTCCGTGCCGGCGCTTGCCGGCAGCCGGCTCGTGCCGGTCGAGATCCTCGACAGCACGGGCGACACCTTGCACTCGGAAGATTCCCGGCTGATCGAACGGCCCGCGGGGACCTTCACCGTCACCCATGGCATCGGCACCGGTGTGATCGGCATCCTCGTCGCCGCGGACGGCCAGGTCCTCGGTCACACCTGGTCGCTGCCGACCAACGGCGACCCGACCAGCGCCGACGCCGATGTCCGCAACGCCTGGGTCATCAACTTGAACAGCCGCCTGGAGACGCAGACCGGCGCGGGCGCCCGCTCGATCGTCTTCGGACATCTGGCGCTCTGATCGATCCGCGGGATCCTGCGGAGTCCGCCCAGCTGCCCCGGTCCTCGGACCGGGGCGGTTTGCTTCAGTGGCGCATCACGGGTGTCGAGGGTCGGGGAGACACCGGCGTCGGGCACAGGCCGCCCCGTGGAACGGCCGTTCCGCCGAGCAGGCCGCAAGTGCGGTCGCAGGCTTTCACCGTCTGGCGGTGCGGCCGGGGCCTTGGGTCCGGGCTCATCGGCGCGCGGCGCGCCGTTCCGGTGTCAGGAATCGGTCCGCTCCGGCAACCTTTCGAAGGGCGAAATATGACGGCACTCGGCACAGACCAGCGTCCACACCCCGAGCAAAAACATGTACGGACCGGTATCGAAATGATCGTGCCCGCACATCGGACATGCGAGCACCCGGTCTCCCGATCCGTAGCGCTGGGGTCCGAGGGCACGCTTGGCGGCGGTGATGGCTCGCTTCAATGGTGACGGGGTTGTCGGCATAGGATCGTGGTTGGGGCTGACACCTGGCCCTACTCCCGCCGCGAGCTGCGGTAGGGGCGGTCGAGGCAATGGGATTCGAATCGGAAAGTAGGCAGGGATGGCGGCCTGTCCAGCGCGGTGACCGCGGTTCTTGGCTCCAAAGTGCGATGAGAGGGGATGCGAAAGAGAGGGCCGCGATGAAAAAGGCCACCGCTGGGATCCAGCGGTGGCCGTCGGGGACTACGAGAACCGGGTGCTTCAGCGCGATCGGCGGCGGCGCCAAGCGACGAAGCCGATCAACGCCAGGCCGGTGACGGCGGCATATTCCGAGGGTTCCGGGACCGCTGAGATGCGCACCTC
>CANGMH010000277.1 GCA_947454005.1 Verrucomicrobiota bacterium | reverse complement strand
GTCGCCGAGCGTGCGCCGCGGTCCGGTGTGGTCGGCTACGGTCTTCGTGGTGAGCACCTCGCGGCCGCAGAGCACCCCGGTGTTGGCGAACGGGCTGGTGTCCCGGCTCCGCAGGTTGAAGGCCTCGGTGAGGTCGCTCAACGATCCCACCAGCGGGAAGGTCGCCGGCAGGCCGGGCAACATGCCGGGCAACGGCAGCGGACAGACCGGGAACGCGCCCGCGATGACGCCGTCCTTCGAGATCCAGCCGGCCGGATCCTTTCGCAGCCGCGTCGCCTGCGGCGTGTCGTCGCGGTACACGACGATGAACACGCGGCGGCGTTTCTGCGGCATGCCGTACTCGGCGGCGTTGATCATCCGCCATTCCGCCGAATAGCCGAGGTCGGCCAACGACGCGAGCATCACCGCGAAATCGCGGCCGCGCTGGGTCGCCGGCGATTTCAGCAACCGGTCCACGTTCTCGAAGATGCCGAAGCGCGGCTGCTTTTCCCGGAGCAGCCGATGGATCTGCCACCAGAGCACGCCTTTCTTCCCGGCGAGTCCGGCGGCCTGGTTCAGCGTCCGGGCCACCGAGTAGTCCTGGCAGGGGAAGCCGCCGACGAGGACGTCGATCGCGGGGATCGCTTCCGCCGGGACCTGGGCGATGTCGGTGTTCTGGTGCGGTCCCTCCGGCCAACGCGCGGCATAGACCTCGTAGGCGTGCTGGCGTTTCGTGGAAGGCTCCCATTGGTTGGCCCAGACGACCTGGAACGCTTCGCGGCCGGCCTCGCGGTCCGCTCGCTCGAGCCCCACGCGGAAACCGCCGACGCCGGCGAAAAGTTCCGCGACGCGGAGACGGGGCGAGTCGGGCATCTTGTGGTGATCGGAGGTCCGTTCCTGCACGGAGTTCAGGCTAGCGGGCGGAAGTCGCCGGGCGAATCCATTTCGGACCGGCGGGAGCGTCTCGGTCTCGGCTCGATGCCTCAGCGCGTCGGCACGTCCACCGTCTCGACGCCGATCCGCCAATCGCCGAAGGACGGTCCGAGGCGCAGCACGGCGAAGCTCGCGAAGTTGAAGCCTACGCCGACGCCGTAGACGCTGTCTGGAACCACGTTCAGGGTCCACACGGAGCCGTCGGGGATTGCCCGGCTCGCCGACGTATCCAGTCGTTGCTTCAGCACGGCCGGGTCGGCGTCCCGGGCGGCGGAAGAGTCGGTCTCCTGCCAGTGGCGGAACAGGCCGCGGCCGGCGAGCAACCGGTGCATCATCGGGTTCGGCGCGCTGGAATGTTGGTGCGCGCGGATGACCGCATGGAGCGCCGCGCCGTCGCTCCCGGCGGCGCGGAGCAGATGGCGCACCGCCGCTTGGCCGTAGACGAAAGCCCGCGTCGGATCCTCGCCGAACGCGGGTTCGTCGCGGAACACGGTGAAATCATTCCACATGAACCCGACGGTCGACGGGCTCGTGGGCGTCTCCGGCGTGAAGTCCTGGAAGTTCCGGGCGGCCAGCGCGGCCGAGGCGGGGTCGCTCTTCAACCAGTCGGGATCGGCCCGGAGAAAGGCCTTCTGCCGCAGCGCGCCGAGCAGTTGGAAGCGGTCGGGACCCGCCGCCGCGAGCAGGGGACCCGGAGAGAATCCCGGTTCCATGCCGCCGTGGCAGAGCTGGATGTAATCCTTCTCCGTGCCGACGTAGGTCACCACCGGCAAAATGTCATACGCGCGCAACAGTTTCGCGGCGTTGAACTCCGCGCCGTATTTCGCCCGGCCCTCCGCGAGGAATCCGTACCGCGAGACGAGGCCGATCTCCTCGTGGTTGCCGCGTCCGAGGTGGACGCGGTCGGGGTTGGCCAGCTTGAGGCGGAACAGGGTGTAGAGCACCTCGACGCCGTAGAGGCCGCGGTCGGTGTAGTCGCCGAGGAAGACGAGGTGCAACCCCGGTTCGGTGAGCGCGAAACCGTCGAGCCACTTCTTCTCCTGCAATCCGCGGAGGACGCCCAGCAGCGAATGGATGTCGCCGTGCAGGTCGCCTTGTATGACGACCTTGCCTTCGGCGGGCAGCGAGAGCTTCTCCGCGAACGGCTCGAACGGCAGCTTGGGCGACGTGAACCACGTCCGCCGGAAGTCGAGGAACGTGTCGCGCCGGGGCGCGGCGCCGACCCAGCGGGTGGCGTCCGCCATCGGGCCGTTGGTCGCAAGGGCGAAGAAGGCGTCCAGGACGCGGTCGAACTCGGCGAAGGTCCGGAGCGGCAACAGCGCTTTCGGGGGCATCCGGCCGGCCAGCACGCGGTTGAGCGGCAGCTTCGCGCACGCGGCCTGCCACTCGGCGAAGGTGGGCATCGGCTCCGCGGCGCGCGCCGAGGTCACGGTGAGCGCGACCAGCAACAGGATGACGAGGGGTGCCAGGATCGTGGCCGCTGGGTGCGTGCACCGACGGATTCCCCGCGGCGCGGGGACGTGGCGATCGGCTGGAGCCCGGGTTTCCATCATGCTCAGGCGCCCGCGAGCTCGCGGATCACCGTGCCGTTGCTGGTGACCGGACGGGGACGACCCAGCGGGTCGAGGAACTCCGCGGCCGGATCGATGCCGAGCAGGTGGAGGACCGTGGCTGCGAGGTCCGGCGGGCGCAAAAGGCGGCTGGAGGGAGAACCACCGATCCGGTCGCTCGCGCCGATGACCTGTCCGCCCGCGATGCCGGCGCCCGCGACGGCGAGCGAGAAGCAGTTGCCCCAGTGGTCGCGTCCCCCTTCGGGATTGATGCGCGGTGACCGGCCGAACTCGCCGGTGGCGACGACCAAGGTCTCGTCCAGCAAGCCGCGGTCCGCGAGGTCCGTCACCAGCGTGGAGAACGTGGTGTCGAACGTCGGGCAGAGCACCTCGCGAAGACGGGAAGAGTTGTTCTTGTGGGTGTCCCAGACCGGGTTGCCGGTCATCTGGTCGCCGGGTTCGCGCGGCCAGTTCACCTGCACGAGCCGGACGCCGGTCTCCACCAGCCGCCGCGCGAGCAGCACGCTCTGGCCGAATTTGTGGCGGCCGTACCGGTCGCGCACCGCCGCCGGCTCGCGCTCCAGCTCGAAGGCGGCGCGCGCCGCCGAGGAGTGGACGACCTGGAAGGCCTGTTCCTGGAGCCGACCGAACGCCGACACCGGATCGCTGCGCGTCGACGCCAAGAACTGCTGGTCGAGCTGCCGCAGCAACGAGCCGCGGTCGCCGAGCCGCTCGAGCGTCATGCCCTCGGGCAGCTTCAGGCCGTCGACCTCGAAGCGCGGCAACGATGGGTCGCATTGGAACACGAGCGGGTTCCAAGCCGACCCCATGAAGCCGCCGCCCTGGCCCGGCGCGGGCGGCGCGTTGTCGTTGTGGACCATCTCGGGCAACAGCACCGAGGAGAACGGCGAACGCTCGCTCGGCTTCAACGCGCCCACGACCGACGCCAAGCTCGGCCAATCATCCGGGCTCGCCGGCACCTCCGCCTGCGCGGTGTGCGGATAGCCGGTGAGCATCCAGTACCCGCTGGCGGTGTGGCTGTTGTTGTCCGTGCTCATCGAGCGGATCACCGCCAACCGGTCGGCGATCCGCGCGGTCCGCGGCAGCAGCTCGGAGAAATGCACGCCCGGCACGGAGGTGCGGATGGATCCGAAATCACCGCGGATCTCGGACGGCGCATCGGGCTTCGGGTCGAAGGTCTCGTGCTGGGGAGGACCGCCCGAGAGGTAGAGGAAGATGCAGGACTTTGCCCGCCCGAAACTGCCGGCGGCCGGCCGGGCGACCGCGTCGGCCCGGAGCAATCCGGGCAGCGACAGACCGAGACAGCTCAATCCGCCGATGCGCAGCAGCTCCCGTCGCGACATGCCCGGGGCAGGTCGAGCGGGAAAAGGGCGCGAGAAGGGCACGCACGGACGCTATGCGCCGGCCGTAGGAGCGTCAACGACGGGGCCGGACCGGTGATCGATCCCGCCCCGTTCATCCGCTCCATGGAGGTCGGGCCGAAGAAAAAGGAGATCCTGCGCCGGACGATCGGCTCCGATCGGATCGCCCCATCCAGTCGCGCCAAGTCACGGGCTACCGGAAAAACAAAACGGCCGCCCAGAAGGGCGGCCGTTTTCGTCGGTTATCAACTCTATCCGCGCGTCATTGGTCGTTGCGGACCGTGGTGTTCTCGGAGAGCCACTTGGCGTCGTTCAGAGAATCCTTGGCCGGAACGTTCAGCGCCACGGAGCCGTCGTACTTCACCGGGGGCTTGATGGTCTTGCCGACCCAGCGGTGGATCTCGGAGTGGCCGTCGGCGAACGAGAAGCCGCAGGCGCCGTTGTGGTAGGCCGCGGGCATGTCGATGATGTTCCCGGCCGCCGCGCTCCGCTCGACCATCTGCACGGCGAAGGCGCCGTCGTTGATGCTGTCGGAGTGCTCATCGACGAACACGAAGGTTCCCGACGGGTTCTTGATCTCGCTCTCCTTGGCGTAGACGCGGTACTGTTTCGCCCCGGTGCCGCCGGGCAGCCAGCTGCCGAAATCGAACGCCTGGCTCATCGAGATGCTGCGGATGCGCGGGGTGAACTTGCTCTTCGCGATGGTCCCGACCGCCGCGCGGTCCGCGGGGCACTTGTAGATGGCGAAAGCGGAGCCGGCGTATTTGAAGAGCGGTCCGTTGGTGATGTACTTGTTGTTCGTGTTGTCCGAACCGCCGGGGAAGCTGAGGCTGCCTTCGACCCACACCGGGCGTTTGTCGAGGGCGAGCGAAGCGACGAGCCGGTCGCCGTTGTCACCGTTGTACAGCTTCCAAGCGAGGGTGAGCTGTTTGCCGTTGTTCATGCACAGGATGCCTTGGGCCTTGGTCTTGGCCTTGCCCAACGCGGGCAGGAGCATCCCGGCGAGGATCGCGATGATGGCGATGACGACGAGGAGTTCGATGAGGGTGAAGCCCCGTTTGCCGGCGGAGCGGATACTTGGAAAAGTCATCATATGGCGTGTCGTAAAGTGGACGCGGGCAGTTATCCACTCGCCATACAGTGGAGTCAAACCCTGAGTCAGGGTCGGTTCTGTCCGACGGAGCGGTCACGGAAAGCGATCCGGAGCTGCAATCGACTTGTGGTGAGCCTGTTGGACGCGATGCAGATCTTCCGGACCGACAGGTGATCTTTCGGTATCTCGGCGACCGGGGCCGCGCGCGATCGCACGGTGCGCCTGGATTTTCATGGTCCGATGCGCCTTTCCGTGCGGGACCGCTGCCCCTGTGGTGGCGTCGGCGCGGTTCCCCGCTACGGTGCGCGCGTGAAGTGGATCCGGGCGTTGTTCTCCCTCTGGACGTGGCGCATGGCGTGGCGGGATTCCCGCGCGTCGCGTCGCCGTCTGCTGCTCTTCTCCAGCAGCATCTCCCTCGGCATCGCCGCGCTCGTCGCCATCGGGTCGCTCGGGCGCAACCTGGAGGACGCCATCCGGCAGCAGTCGAAGTCGCTGCTCGGCGCCGACCTGGTCCTGACCGCCCGGCAGGCCTTCACCGCCGAGGACGAAGCGCTGTTCCTCCGGCTCGGTGGCGAGACCGCGCGCGAGACCAGCTTCTCCACGATGCTGGTGCTCACCAACGGCACGCGCCTGGTCAACGCCCGGGCCGTCAGCGGTGGATTCCCGTTCTACGGCCAGCTCGAGACGGAACCGGCGTCCGCGGCGGCGGAGTTCCGCGCGGGCGGCGGCGTGCTGGTCGAGGAGGGCGTGCTCCAGCAGTTCGGCGTCGGTCGGGGCGACTCCGTGAAGCTGGGAGCCGCGTCGTTCCGCATCCTCGGCGCGCTGCGCAAGGTGCCGGGCGACACCGTGGCCTTCGCCACCATCGCGCCGCGCGTCTATCTCGCGGCGTCGGACCTGGCGGCGACCGAGCTGCTCAAGGGTGGTTC
>CANGMH010000276.1 GCA_947454005.1 Verrucomicrobiota bacterium | reverse complement strand
TGATGGTCACGGTCTGCGTGCCGTACAGCGAGGAGATCGTGCCGGTGTAGGTCACCTTGCTGGAGCTCGTGGTCGCGTTGGCGGGGGTGACGGAGGTCAGGCCCGCGCCATAGAGCGCCTTGACGCTGTTGAAGGTCTCGCTGCGGAACGCGGTGGAACCGGTGAGGTAGATGGTCACCTGCGCGTGGGCCGCCGAGGCGAGCCCGAGGGTGGCGCTGAGGAGGAGGACTTTGGAGCTGGACGAGTTCATGGTCTGTTGATGCTTAGGCTGAGGTTGAGAGCGGGTTTCAGTTGGAGGAACGGCGGCGCCAGAGGACGAGGGCGGCCAATCCGGAGACGGCGAGCACCACGGTGCCCGGCTCGGGGACGGCGGCCACCCCGGCCGCGGTGAAGGTCGAGCCTCCGTTGTTGTTGATCTGGAAGTAGCCGAGGTACTTCGCGTCCGCGGTGCCCGGCGTGACCTCGTAGAAGTCGGCGCGCACGAGTTCCGCGGCGCCGAACGGGGCCTGCTTCGTGACCTCCGAGTTGCCTTGGAAGGTGCCGTTGTAGGTGCTGCCCGATCCGCCGCCGGACGTGCCGCTACCGATCCAGCGGCCGACGTTGTGGGCGGTGTCGCTGTTGGAGATCACCACCGCCTTGCCCGAGGTGCCGGGCGCGGCGGGCAGGGTGGTCGCGCCGCTGCCGAGCGTGGAGATCTTGGTCGCGGTGTTCGCGAGGTTGCCGGACGACTTGTCCTGCCAAGGATCGCTCTGGACGGTGGGGTCGACGCGACCCCGGCTGACCCAGAGGGTCTGGAGCGGATGGGCCGGATCCGAGGTGACCGTCTTGTTGGCGGCCGAGAAGCTGTAGGAGAGTCCCACGAGGCTGCTGAAGGTGTCGCCGACCAACGCCGTGTTGCCGACGGAGAACGACGTCCCGGGCGCCGCGTTGTAGAAATTCGACACCGGACCGAGGTTCATGAGCAGCGACGAGGTCGAGCTGTTCGCCGCGGTCGGACGGATGGCGAGCAACACGTCCTGGTCGGAATAGCTGAAGTTCTGGGCCACGGCCAAAGGCGCGAGCGCCGCCAGTGCGACGGCGGACAGCCAAGTGCGGGAGATCATCGGGTTCATGGTGTGCTGGAGGTCGTGATTTCTGAGATGTCCGGGACGACAGGGGCCGAGCGGAACCCCGAAACGCTACGGACGACCGCGATGACGGACTTCCATTGTTCCGCCACCGGCACGCATCGTTCTGCCGCGGGCCCGGCCCCGTGGAACCGCGGGCCCGACGAGGAAAATCGCTCCATGTGTCGTCCGCGTGACGACAGCCGTCGTCCCGTCACGGAGAGGTAACCCGTGGCATACCCGATTCCGGGCACGTCGGGTGGCCTCCGGTGCGCGATATCGAGGACGAGATCGACTTGGCGTAGCCGCCGACGTGAGGAGGCGGAACGCCGCCCACCGGCAAGGTCCTCCGCCTCGTGGCAGCGGCGGCGATGCCTGTCCGCTCGGGGCCGGGAAAAACGTTTGCGGGACGGGCGGTGGGGACCTATGCACCGCCCGCTCCATGAGGGTCGAATACAAGATGATCGGCGGCGACGGACGCGAGTACGGTCCGGCCACGCTCGAAGAGGTCCGCGAATGGTCGGTCGACGGACGGTTGGCCCATGGCACGCCGGTGTGGCGCAGCGACGAGGCGCGTTGGCAGCCGGCCGGGTCCTGGCCGGAGCTCCGATGGGACCTGCGGTCGCCGGTGCCGCCGCCCGAAATTGTCGCGGTCGCTCCGCGGGTCGAAGAAGAGCTCGTGCCCGCCGGCCTCTGGGTCCGGATGGCCGCCTACTTCATCGACACGATGGTGCTCACGAGCCTGGTCATGTTGGCCACGACACCGTGGGCGGAGGAGTTGGCGAAGATCGCGGAGGCCGCGTTCGCCCAGCTCAAGGCGCAGGCCCCGGACATGGCCATCGTCGCCCGGTGGTGGCTCGTCTCGGTGGCGATCGATCTGCCGGTGAGCTTCCTGTATTTCGTCGGCTTCAACACCCTGCGCGGGGCCACGCCGGGGAAGCAGATCCTCGGGCTGCGCATCTTGGACGCCGACGGATCGCGGCTCACCTTCGGTCGCGCTTTGATCCGCCACTGCGGGGAATGGCTGAGCAAGCTGACCTTCGGGATCGGCTTCCTGTTGGTGGCCTTCACCCCCAAGAAACGCGCCCTGCACGACCTGCTCGCCCGGACCCAGGTGGTCTTCGACCGGCGCGGGCGTCGGTGACGGCTCCACGGGTTGTCCGTCCGGATCCCGAAGTCGTTCCGGGCAACGTCATCCGGCCCGGGACAACCCCGACCGCCCGATTCAACGCAGGATCTCGCCCCGGGTCACGTCGCCCGGGATGTCGAGCATCTGGACCTGGTTGATGGTCTTGAACCGGGCGTCGTCGCGGAACTGCCAGACGACCTTCTTGTCGCGCGTGACCTCGACGAACTGCGGTTGTTCGCCGACGTGGCCGTGCCCGAGATAGTTGGCGAACACCGTGTTGCCGTTCGGAAGGCGTTGGCAGCCGGCCATCAACCGGAGCGGGTTGCCGGGCAGGTCGTTCTCGTTCAACTCCCACACGACCTTCTCCTGGGCATCGAGTTCGATGGCCTTGTGGCCGTCGCCGCAGGTCACGAGCAGATGACCGTCCGGCAGCGGCACGACCTCGTGCGGATCACCGGGCACGGGAATGGAGCGGATCACCCGGCCGTCGCCGTCGAGCTCGACGATCTTGCCCTCGCCCTTGAAGCACACGAAGTAGTGGCCGTTCCGCGCCTTGCGGGTGCCGCGGAACTGGTTGTGCGTCACCACCGTCGGGGCGGTGACGAGCTTGATCTCCTTCGCGATCTTGCCCGCGCGATCGATCTCGATGATGCGGCTGGTGCCGCCTTCGACGACCAGCACGCGACCGTCCGGCAAGGGCTGGCAGGAATGGACCTCGACCTTCTCGGGTGCCTTGTATTCCCACACGACCTGCTTGGCGGGCGTGACCTCGAGCGCACCGCTGACGAAGCAGAAGAGGTAGTTGCCGTTCGGCAGCCGCCAGCAGTCCTGCGGCGCCTTGCAGGAGTATTCCCACTCGATCTTGCCCTCGGCGGAGACGGCGCAGACCTTGCCGCCGTTGTAATCACAGCAGAGGAACGGGCGGGTGGCCTGGAGGGTGAACAGTCCGGCCAAGAACGCGGCGGCAAGCCGGAGCAACGAAGGGGATCCCATGCCCGAACTTTGGCGGATCCGGCGTCGGAGTCGATGCCGGATGCGCGGAAGCGCCGGCGGCGAAACCCGGGCGCCGCGGGCACGAAAAAGGCCGCGACCCGGAGGTCGCGGCCTTTTGTGGGAAGCGATGGTGTCAGCGCAGGCCCGTGTATTCGGCGCCGAGCTTGTGGATGGTGCCGATCACCTCGGAGCGCAGCTCGGTGCCGTTGGCGGTGTTGATGCCGTACTTCACGCTGAACTGGTCGGCTTCTTTCAGGCCGTCGATGCGGAGGAACAGCGTGCGCTTGTCGGCGCCGAGCTTGGCCGTCCGGACCAGCAGCTTGTCATGCGCGGTCTTGCCGGGTTCCAGCACGGAGACCTCGGGGGAGCCGTAGTCGCCGCTGTACTTGTAGTTCCAGAGCTCGAACGCGTAGCTGCCGACGTCTTCCGCGGTCTTCGGGTCGAGGTCGGAGCTGAAGGTGAGCACGATGCCGTTCTTCGCGGCGTGGGCCTTCACGGGCATGTCCACCGGCTTGCCGGTGTAGCGCACGCGGTAGAATCCGCCGTCGCGGGTCGCCGCGTTCTGCCAGCCCTTGAGGCCGGCGACGTAGAGCTGGCCGTCCTTGTCGTTGAACCGGCCGCGCATCACGCCGCTGGCGAACTTGAGGTTGAACGGGACCATGCTGGCCTGGGTGGTGCCGTCGACCTGGTCCATGAGCACGCCGTAGAGGAGGCACTTGCCGTAGCTCATGAAGAGCGGGGCGCCCTTCCACGGCCCCCACTTGTCGCTGGTGACGTAGACCTGGCCGCCGCTGGAGTTGTCCCAGCGCATGGGCAGCCACGCGATGGGCTCGTCGTAGCGCGTCGGGATGGGCATCGTCTTGTCCCAGCCCTTGAGCTTGTTCGCTTTCCGGGCCTCGGGATCGCTCGGGTTCATCTTGATCTCGCGGCCGTCCGGATAGCGCAAGGTGAGCTCGCGCTGGGCCGCGGGCGTCATGCCCATGAACGCGCCGGGCTTCACCAGGTTCAGCTTGGACGACGGCATCCAGTGGCCCTGGTTGTCGCCGATCAGGATGGTGTCGTCCGGTCCGACGGTCATGCCGTTCGGCGCGCGCAGGCCGGTCGCGTAGACCTCCAGCTTCTTGCCGTCGGGAGAGACCTTGAGGAGCGTGCCCTGGTGCGGCGAGGTGACGCTCGGTTCCCACGGGGCACCCTTGGCGTAGTAGAAGTTGCCCTTCGAATCCGTGTGCAGGTCGAGGACGAACTCGTGGTAGTTGGGCGTGACGACGGTGTCGTTGTTGAAGTTCTCGTAGAAGTCGGCCTCGCCGTCGCCGTTGAGGTCCTTGAGACGGGTGATCTGGTCGCGGCCCGCGACGTAGATCTCGCCTTTGACCACCTTGAGGCCGAGCGGCTGGAACAGGCCGGTCGCGTAACGTTTCCAGGTCAGCTTGCCCAGTTTGTCGTCCAGACCGGACACGATCCACACGTCGCCGTGGAAGGCGCAGATGGCGGCGCGGCCGTCGGGCAAGAAATCGAACCCGCCCCAGAACGTGCGCGTGTTGTACACGTTGGGGAACGGCTCGGTGATGGTGTCGACCTGGTACGGGCCGTCCTCGGTGCCGAGCTTGCCCTCGGTGGTGATCTCGGCCGTCCAGCGGGCCGGTCCGCCCTTGGTCAGCGTGGCGATGTCGGTCGACGGGCGCTTGGCAAGGGCCGCGAAGCCTTCCGGCCGCGGGTCGTTGGAGAGCGCGAGGCGCAGCTGTTCACCGGCCTTGACCTTGGCGAACTTCACCAGCAGGCGGCCTTCGTTGTCGACGTCCACGCGGGCGCCGGTCGCGTCGAGGGAAGCGAGGGCCAGCTTGAGGCCGTTCTTCAGGGAGACCTGGACAGGCACGCCCGGCTTGAGTTCGCCCGAGGCCGGGGAGCCGAGACCGTCCGCGAGCAGCACGGTGAGCGGTCCGCCGCCGGAGACGAACTGGATGGTGCGGGTGAAGATCGGTTGGCCGTCGACCGATTCGAAGCCCGGCGTCTCGAGGACCTCGGTCGTGCCAACGGTGTAGCGCAGCACGACCTGGTCGCCGTTCACGTGCAGGCCGGAGTAGTGCGCCCAGGGCTTGGGCAGCGGACCCTGCTGGCGTTCGCGCGGGTCCTCGAGCTTGCCGGCGGCATCGGTCCATCCGGGGCCCGGGATCGTCTCGAAGGCGACGGTGCCCTTGAGCGACGGGGGAGGCGGCCACTCGATCTTGGTGAGCGTGTTGCCGAACTCGAGGAACTCGCCCGACCACGCGGCCGAGAGGCGGAGCGTGTCGAGGTCGTACACGACGTAGTTGGTCTTGGCGGCGCCGAGCGTGACCGCGACGCCCTTCATGGCGGAGGCGAGGCCGCGGGTGCGCAGCACGGTCCCGGACCAGAACGGTCCGCGTTCCGGGAGCGCGTCGGCGCCGAGCGACGCGGCGGCCGATCCGAGGACGAGGCCTGCGACCACGCCGAGCCGGCGGAGGGAGGATGATGTCTGTTTCACAAGCATAACGGAGAGATACGGCGCGACTCTTCGTGACACCCGGCCAGGATGCAAGCCGCCGCGAAGGCGGCTGCGGCTTTGCCTTGTCGCGGGGTTCGCGTAGCGTCCGCGCGACGTGGCCTCCCCGCTTCCATCCGTCCGG
>CANGMH010000275.1 GCA_947454005.1 Verrucomicrobiota bacterium | reverse complement strand
GGTCGAGCGACGCCTTCTGCGAGGAGAGGCTGAGGTAGCCGATGAACTCGTTGAGCACGATCCGTTCGCCGAGGATCTGCCCGATGGCGACGCAGTCCTTGGGCGGGATTCCCATGGCCCACGCGAACGGGGCGTTGGCATAGCCGAGGACCGTCTGCAGCGGCTGCGGGTTGTGCCAACCGACATGGGCGAAGAGCCAACCGAGGAGCCAGTTCGCCGCGGCGACGATGGAGGTGAAGGCGATGAGCATCGCGGCGACGTTGATGGCGAGCTTCATGCCGTCGCTCGCGCCGGTGCAGATGGCGTCGATGCCGTTGATGGTCTCGCGCTCGATCTTGGCGGTGGCACCGGCGGCCGTCTCGCTCACCTCGGTCTCGGGCACCATGACCTTGGCGATGAGCAGCGCGGCCGGGGCGCTCATCACGCTGGCGGTGAGGAGGTGTCCGGCGGGGATCTTGAGGACGCCGGAATACACGGCCATCACGCCGCCGGCGATGGTGGCGAAGCCGCCCACCATCATGCAGTTCAGCTCGCTGCGGGTCATGCGGGCCAAGTAGGGCTTGATCACCAACGGCGCCTCGGTCTGGCCCATGAAGATGTTGGCCGCGGCGCTCAAGGTCTCGCTGCCGCTGGTGCCCATGATACGGCGCATCACCCACGCCATCGCGCGCACGATCACCTGGAGGATGTTGTAGTGGTAAAGCAGCGACGAGACCGAGCTGATGAGGATGACCGTGCCGGCCACCACGATCGCGAGCAGCAGGGCGTTGCCCGGACCGAAGGCCTTCGAGAGCAGGTCCTCCTTCGCGAGCGGACCGAACACCAGCTGGTTCCCCTCGTTGGCGAAGCCGATGAACTTGTTGATCGCCGCCTGGCAGCCGCCGAAGACCCTCGCGCCGAAAGCCGTGTGCAAGATGAAGGCGCCGAAACTGAACTGGAGCGCCACGCCCCAGACCACGGGCCGCCACGGGAACCGTCCGCGGTTCTCCGAACAGATCCAAGCGAAGCCGATGAGCAGGAAGATCCCGAGAGCGCTGGTGAGTTTGAGCGTCACGGGCGGACAGCGTAGGCCCCGGCTCCCGCGTTTGTCGAACGGCGATCGGACCCGATTCGCGATACACGGCGGCGGACACGTGACCGGGCACTGCGATTGTTCCTTGGAAAAGACCGGCCGGAGGGAGGATCTAGAAAAAAAGGAAAGCAGGAGAACGAGAGCTTCATCGGCTCAGGTCCTGCCTTTCAGAGCGTGTCCACGCGGCCCGGCATGGTGTGCGGCCCAGGCGCCCGAAGGCGGAGTTCCCGGCCAGGGCGGGCCCGGATGCGCCGATGGCCGCGGCTCGCTTCGGCGTGCTGCCGATGCCGACGACGAGGGGAGAAGTCACGGACGGGCGGCAGCCCGTCCCCACCATCCTGGGTAGGGTCCGCGCTGCCGCGCGGCCCCATCTGTCCCGCGGGTCCTGCTCAGACGTCTTCCACGGGGCGGAAATCGCTGCCGACCTCCGCGACCACGGATTCTTGGGCGAAGCGCCCGAACCCAACGCAGAGGCCATGCTCGGCCTCCGCGTCGCGCGCGCCGACCTCCTCAGGCACGCCTACCGGGATCTTCCACACACCACCTCAACCGTCCGCCACATCGGATCGGGCCCCGCCGAGGCTCGCTGTTTGCATGGAACGCACCGTTCCCGTATGTGACGGCCATGTCACGCCGCTGCCCTGCCCTGCTCTGCTTGCTCTGGCTGTGGTGCACCGGGTCCGGCGTCGCCGATGACATCGCGTTGGTCGGGGTCGGCGATGAGTGGCGCTTCGTTCCGGGCATCATCGAACCCTCCGTGCCGGCCACCGCTTGGCGGGAGCCCGGCTTCGACGATGGCGCATGGCTCCGGGGCGGATCCGGATTCGGACGGACGATCCACGGGGAGAACACCCTCCTGGACGAGGTTCCCGGCTTCTTCGTCTCGGCCTATTTCCGCCGACAATTCGTCGTGCCCGCGCCGGGACAGGTCCGCTGGCTGACGTTGCGGATGGATTGGCAAGGCGGCTTCGTGGCGTTCCTCAACGGCCGCGAGGTGCTGCGGCGCAACGTGACGAACGGCCCCGCGGGCCAAGTCCCCTTCGACCGCCTCGCGGACTACCGTTTTCCCGGCGGAGCGGAGGACTTCGACATCAGCTTCGCCGCCGCCCAGCTCGTGGCCGGCACCAACGTGCTGGCGATCCAGGTCCACAGCTCCGGAGCCCCGGGACCTGCCATCGCTCTGGTGCCCGAGCTGCTCGCCGATTTCGCGCGCGGACCGATGGTGCTCAACGTCGGGTCCGACAAGGCCGATGTCGTGTGGCGGACGCCGGTCCCGGCCACCGGCCGCGTCGAGTTCGGTCCCACGCCGGCGTTGGGCTCCGTCGTCCGCGCGGGGGCCGCGGCGACCGGACAGACGGTCCGCATCACCGGACTCCTGCCCGGTCGACCGAACTTTTACCGCGTGGTGGCCGAGGAAGGCGGACGCGAGGTGACCTCGCCGGTGACCGAGGTCCGCACGCTCCCGGCGGAGGGCGACCTGCGGGTCGTGCTGATCGGCGATTCCGGAGCCGGCAGCGCGGCCCAGTTCGCCATCGCGCGGCAGATGGAACTGCGCCGTCCCGACCTGTTCCTCCACCTCGGCGACGTGGTCTATCCGCAGTTCACGTTCCCGTACGCGGATACCCGGTGCCTGAGCGTGTACCGGCGGCTGCTGCGCTCGACGCCGTTCTATTTCACCTGGGGGAACCACGACATCCTCGCCGGCACGGAGGCGATGAGCGCCGTGCTGCGTCCGCCGACCAACGACGTGCCCGTCGCCGACCACATCGCGGACCGCACGCAGCCGGACCTCTACTACTCCTTCGATGCGGGCGACGCGCACTTCGCGGTGCTCTTCTGCCCGTTCCTCTCCCAATACCAGCCAAAGCCCGGGTCGCCGCAGTTGCGATGGCTCGAGCGGGACCTCGCGGCCACGAAGAAGCCGTGGCGCTTCCTCCTGCTCCATCATCCGGTGATGAGCTCGGGGCTCCATCGCGCGGACGACTTCAACTTCAACGGCCTGCGCGACATGGCGGAGCTTGCCGACGTGCTGATGCCCATCGCGGCGAGACACGGCGTCCAGGCCGTCTTCACCGGGCACGACCACGATTACGAACGTTTCCGACCGATCGGCCAGACCCGCGTCTTCGTCACCGGCGGCGGCGGCATCGGGCTGTATCCCTTGGCCCAGACCGACACCAACAGCGCCTACTTCGCCTCGCGCCACCATCTCACCGAGGTCCGGCTGCACGGCGACACCATGCGCGTGCTCGGGGTCGGGACCGCCGGCGAAGTGTTCGACGCGACGGAGTTCCGCCGCACCGAGCCCGGGTCGGAGGATCCGGACGGCGACGGCCTCGGCGACGACGCAGAGGCCGTCCTCGGCACGGCGCCTCGAGACCATGACACCGACGGCGACGGCCTGCCCGACGGATGGGAATGGCTGCACGGCCTGGATCCACGGTCGGCGACCGGACCGGACGGCCCGGGAGGCGATCCCGACGGCGACGGGATGACGAATCTCGCGCGCTTCCTCGCCGAGCCGCCGGACGACGCGCCGGTGACCTTCGTCGCGAGCCGCGGTCCGGTCGGCGGGATCCGGCTCCGCTGGCTCGGCAAACCCGGCCCCAAGGCGCAGCTCGAAGCGGCGTCCACTGCCGACGGACCGTTCACCGCGGTGCCGGCCTACGGCCCGCCGCGGAGCCTCACCTCCGGCACCCAGTCCTTCGAACCGCCCGCGGAGGACACCATGCGGTTCTTCCGCATGCGCCTGCTCTGAGCCGGGATGACGCGGACGGCGATTTTTCTCGTTGGCAATCCCCGGCGACCGACCGGCAGTCTTCCCGCACCGATGAAATCCTATCGCCTGAACCGGCTCTTCAACGCCAAGTCCACCCGCTGCTTCGACGTCGCCATCGACCACGGCTTCTTCAACGAGCGCGGTTTCCTCCAAGGCATCGAGGACATGGGAAAAGCCGTGAAGACCGTCGTCTCCGCCGCGCCCGACGCCATCCAGCTCACCATCGGCCAGGCCCACTACCTCCAGTCGATCCCGGGCCGCGAGAAGCCGTCGCTCGTGCTCCGCACGGACGTCGCCAACGTCTACGGCAGCCAGCTCCCGCGCACGCTCTTCAGCCGCATGATCGATTCCCCGGTCGAGCAGGCGCTCCGCCTCGACGCGACCTGCGTCGTCGTGAACCTGTTCCGCATCCCGGGCGAGCCCGAGGTGATGGACCAGTGCGTCCAGAACATCCTGCGGATCAAGCCCGATTGCGACCGCTTCGGAATGCCCCTGATGGTCGAGCCGCTCGTCTTCCAGCCGAACACCAAGGCCGGCGGCTACATGGTCGACGGCGACCTCGAGAAGATCCTCCCCCTCGTCCGGCAAGCCGTGGAGCTCGGCGCGGACATCATCAAGGCCGACCCGACCGACGACGTCGGCGTCTACGGCAAGGTCGTCCAGATCGCCGGCACCATCCCGGTGCTCGTCCGCGGCGGCGGTCGCGCGCCCGACGCCGAGATCCTCGCCCGCACCGAGCAGTTGATCCAGCAAGGCGCCGCCGGGATCGTCTACGGACGCAACATCATCCAGCATCCCGACCCCGCCGGCATGACCCGCGCCCTCATGGCCATCGTCCACGACGGCGCGACCGCGGCAGAGGCGGCGCGATTCATCAAGTCCTGACCGGACCGGGCCCGGGGCCGGAGGGCGCTCGCCCGCGCGGCCGCCGCGCAGCCGTACAACTCACGGCGCCGACGCCCCGGGAGGGCGGACTTTCCAGTCCGCCCGGGCCACCCTTGTCCCGACGCATGGCCCTCACCTCGAAGCCCCGCATAGAGCCGCTCGCCAAAAGCACCGGCTGAGAACCGTCGCCGCGGACGTCCGCCACCGGGTCCCGCACCCGGAGGCAACGCAATGTTTGTCGTCACGCCCGGTCTGGGCTAATCGGTACACAACGCTATGACGACTCCACCGACCACCGCAGCGCTCCGGTTCGCCGCCGCCTATCAGACCCACCGCGGCCTTCCCGCGTTGGCCGGACTGGCCGACTTCACCGATGCCGTCCGCCCGGGCTTGTCGGTCGAGGAATCCGTCCGCCGGCTGAAGCGCCATCACTACGCCTTCAAGCGCATCCACCAGATCCTCATCGCGCGTCTCACCGCCGAGCCGGTGTACGAGCTGAAGATGGCCTTCAGCCATCACGCCTATCTCTGCGCGGAGCACGTCGCCGCGCTGCGCGCCCGCGTCGGCGAGATGCGCGAGCCGCCGCTCGGGCTGGACAAGGTCCCGCACGACGGCCTCGCTCTCGCCTTCGACGAGATCCTCGCCGCGCCGACCACGGAAGAGTTGTTGCTCGGGCTCCACGAGGTCGCGTTGCCCGCACTGCGCGAGGCGATGGCGGAGCACCAGGCCGAGACGCATCCGCTCGCCGACCAACCGACGCGACGGCTGCTGAGGTTCGCGCTCATCGAGGTGGACGACATGCTCGACCACGGCCGCAAGGCCATCGCCGCCCTGGTCTCGCCCGCGCAGCGCGGCGACGCCATGGCCGGCATCGAGGTGGTCCGCTCCGCTCTATCGGCGGCCGGCGGGCTGGGCGGCACCTCGCCCGAGGCAGCGTCGCTGCCGGAGCGGCTGCGTTCCGCGGTGCCCTTCCGCTACGACGGCGTCCCGCGGCGCGACGCCCGTTTCCCCGACCCGTACAACATGGGCGTCAACGCCGAGGTCTTCCTCTACGACCCGGCCCGGCCGCTCGACGCCAAGGTGCTCATGATGTTCTACAAGCGGCTCCGCGAGATCGACGTGCCGGAGATGATGGCCAG
>CANGMH010000274.1 GCA_947454005.1 Verrucomicrobiota bacterium | reverse complement strand
GGCCGCCGGTGGTGAGGGTGGTGAACGGGCTGTCGACGGGGGAATCGACGTGACCCAGCGTCAACCAATCGGTCGTGTCGTTCCCGCCCAATGCGGCCGACGATGTCACGAGCACGACCGCGGCGCGCGCGGTGACGACAGAAGCGATGAGAAGGGATGAAAGCGCGATCACTCGGGTCTTCATGGAGCCTGGGTATATCTGGGTTTTTGGATGTCGATCAGTAGGGGACGGCACGGAAGTAGGGATATCATCGCAAAGAAGGTCAAGAGCATCCTGATATCGGGTTCCTCCCGCCGGAGCATGCCATGATGCCGGTCACCGGCGCGTCTTCCGGCACGGATGCGGGGGGCGCGGGACGGCTGCTACGAGACACGACTTAGTGACCCCGGCGACCGGCGCCCTCTCCCGCTAGCGATGGCGGAGACCTTGCCCGCGTCGTCCCGGTTGTCGCACTGTCGGCGCATGCAGACACGTCCTCTCGGCAACACCGGGCTCCAGCTGCCGGTCCTCGGTTTCGGTGCGAGCTCGCTCGGCCAAGAATTCCGCAGCGTCACGCTGGATGAAGCCGTCCGCAGCGTCCACGTCGCGCTCGACCACGGCCTGAACTTCATCGACACCTCGCCGTTCTACGGCCGCGGGATGAGCGAGGTGCTTCTCGGCGTCGCGCTCAAGGGCGTGCCGAGGGACAGCTACACGCTCTGCACCAAGCTCGGCCGCTACGACCTGCCGCACTTCGATTTCTCCGCCAAGCGCGTCGCCGAATCGGTGGACGTCTCGCTCCACCGGATGGGCACGGACCACGTGGACCTGATGCTCTGCCACGACATCGAGTTCGTGGAGATGCAGCAGATCGTCGACGAGACAATCCCGGCGCTGCGCAAGGCCCAGCAGGCGGGCAAGGTCCGCTTCATCGGCTTCAGCGGTTATCCGCAGAAGATCTTCCGGTTCATCTGCGACCAGGTCGGCGTGGATTGCGTGCTGAGCTACAACCAGAACACGCTCCAGAACACCCGGTTCGCCGAGGAGACCGTGCCGTACCTCAAGGCGAAGGGCGTGGGCGCGCTGAACGCGGGCCCGTTCAGCGCGCGCCTGCTGACCAACGCGCCGTTGCCCGTGTGGCTCAAGGAGCCGGAACCGGTGAAGGCCGCCGCCCGCGCCGCCGCGGCGCTGTGCGCGAGCCGGGGCTCGGACATCGCCAAGCTGGCGCTCCAGTTCAGCATCGAGAACCCCGACATCACCTCGACCATCGCCGGCAGCGCCAACCCGGAGAACATCCGCCGCTGGGCACAATGGGCCGCGGAGCCGGTCGACCGGGAACTGCTGGCCGAGGTCCTGGCGATCTTCGCGCCGGTGAAGAACATCGGCCACACCGAGGGCCTGGCGAAGAACAACTAGGCCGCGGGGAACGGTCGCCGGAGAGCGGGCGACAGGGACCGGTTCAGCGCTGCTTCTCGAAGGTCAACGACGCGGAGTTGATGCAGAAACGCTTCCCCGTCGGTGCCGGGCCGTCGTCGAACACGTGTCCGAGATGGCCGTCGCAGCGGGTGCAGTGGACCTCCGTGCGGGTCATGAAGAACCCGCGGTCCTCGGTCGACCCCACATGCCCGTCGACGATGGGTTTCCAGAAGCTCGGCCATCCGGTGCCGGACTCGAACTTGGCGTCCGCGCCGAAGAGATCCAGGTCGCAACCCGCGCAATGATATGTCCCCGCATCATGGCTGCGCGCGAACGCACCGCTGAAGGCCCGTTCCGTGCCGTGCTCACGCAGGACCCGGAATTGCTCGGACGTGAGTTGCTGCCGCCACTCGGCGTCGGTCTTGGTGATCTTGTCCTTCATGTTCCAGGGAGCGGATGAGGGGGCGGCGGCGTCAGGTGTCCCCGAGACCTCCTGCCGCGGCGCCGGACGGCATCCGACGGACGCAAGGACCACGGCAGCGGACAGAAGGATCGGGAGGGTTCGCATGGGGTCTTGGGATGGAGATTCAGGCGGCCCGGAGCGGCTTGCCTTTGAGCCGTTCGACGAAACCGACGTACTCGGCCGCTTGGTCGGCGAGCCGTTTGGCCAGATCGGCGTCGGAGAACCGCCCGTCGGCGTCGAGCGCACCGCCGATGCCCGGGATGAAGACGCGCCGGGGGAAGATGTGCGCGTTGCGGTAGCCGAAGATCTGTTGGAGCTGTTCCACGCTGCGGAGCGCGCCCCACATGCCGGCGGCGAGCCCGACGAAGCAGACCGGCTTGTCCTCGAAGCTCTCCGGGAACTTGAGGTGGTCGATGAAGACCTTCAGCACCCCGGGCATGGAGCCGTTGTATTCGGGCGTGACCACGACCAATCCGTCGGCGTCGAGCACGCCTTGGGCGAACGGCGCGAAAGCGGCGGGCTTCTCGGCATAGGCGCCGGGGGCGAACAGCTCCAGCGGCAGGTCGTGGAGGTCGAGCACGCGGGTGGGCACACCGAGGTCGCGGTAGATGCCTTCGATGACGGCGGTGACCTTGCGGGTGTTGGAGGCGGGACGGCTGGTCCCGGAGATGAGGGTGATCATGGTTGAAGCGGAGGTGCCGAGCGCCGTCCGAGCAGTGTGTCTCGCGGCCGGAAGGAACCTTACGGACCTTCCCTCGGCGCGCCAGCCAAGGTCGCGGCGCGGCGAAGTGAATCTCTCGATGCCGTGTAAGTTCCAGGAGCCGGACGCGACGAATCCGCCGGACCGTCGGAGCACTGCCGGCCCGGAAGATCCGTATGCACGACCACCCCCACTACGGAAGCGTCTTGTCTCGCACCCGAGAGGCGTTGCTGCCCAACTGTCGCGAGATGACCCTTCGATCCTCGCTCGCCCTCGATGCCCCGGTGCCCGTCACCCAGCGTGTCGGCATGGTGGTGCACCTGCTCTTCTGCGGGTTGTGCCGCCGCTACCGGGCCCAGTTGGTCTGGTTGAGCCGCGCTTCGAAAGGGGCCGCATCGGCCCCGAAGCTCCGGGGATCGCTCCCTCCCAAGGCCAACATGCGGATCAAGCACTCGCTTCGCACGGCCGCCGCATCCATCGCCGGATCCGTTCCATGACTTCGCCACGCCTCCATCCGGATCCCGCCTCCTTGCCGACCGGAGCCGGGCACCCTGCCCCGCCGGCGGCGGACGGCACCCGCCTCGACCCGGAGCGCTGGGTGGACGAACACGGCGACTATCTCTTCCACTTCGCGCTGTCGCGGCTCCGCGATCCGGTGCTCGCCGAGGATTTCGTGCAGGAGGCCCTGCTCGGCGCCCTGCGGAGCCACGGACGCTTCGAGGGCCGTTCCTCCGAGCGGAGCTGGCTGACCGGCATCCTGAAGAACAAGATCCTCGACCACTTCCGCAAGGCCGGGCGCGAGACCTCGTTCACCGACCTCGAGTTCTACGGCGAGGAGGAAGGACGCACCTTCGAGAACCAGGCGTTCCCCGACCACTGGAACGCGACCTTGGCGCCGTCCGAATGGACCGATGCCGGTGGCGCTCTCGATCGCGAGGAGTTCTGGCGCGTCTTCCACAGCTGCAGCGGCAAGCTGCCCGAGCGCACCGCCCGGGTCTTCATCCTCCGGGAGGTCGACGACATGTCGAGCGACCAGATCTGCGCGACACTCGGCATCTCGCCCAACAACCTCTGGGTCATGCTGCACCGCGCACGGCTGGCTCTGAGGCGTTGCCTGGAGGTGAACTGGTTCGCGGCGCGGGGATCCGTGGAGGAAGAACCATGAAGGACTTGATCAAGACGCTGCGGTGGCGATGGATCCTGATGCTCGCGGCGCTCACCCCGACCTGCCGCCGCATCGTCCAGCAAGCTTCGCGTGCGCACGAAGAGCCGTTCTCCGCGTACGATAGGTTCCGTCTGAGGGTCCACCTGGGGATCTGCACCGCTTGCCGGCGCTATCTCCGGCAGCTCGACTTCATCCATGAAGCCTCCGCCCGGGCGGACGAGAACGTCCCCGCCACCGTCCGGGCACGGTTGGCCGACGGCGCCAAGGAACGGCTCAAGCACCATCTGCGCTGCGAGCGCGTCGGCTGACCCCGGTCAGGGCGACGGCTGGAACCAGCCTCCGACCGCTTGGAGCGGCACCGGGGCACCGTCGCGGGTCACCCATGCGGCGACCGAGAGCTTCTTCGAGTCGCGTGCTTCAGGCAGGGCCAGATCGACGGTCGCGACGGCGTCCGGTCCCTTCCGTGCCAGCGCAGCGGCGGTGGAACGCAGGACGATGAAGGTGTGCCGGAGCTTCCGGCCCGCGTTTTCCCCGCGCCGGACATCGCTCGACAGGTCGTTCCCCAACCACGCCACCGTGGCCGAGTATGCACCCGGAGCGCCCGCCGGCGGAGCGAACCGCACGGTGAAATGCGAGCCGCCTGCCGCCACGAGCTCGAGGACGCCGGCATCCTCTTTGGCGGCCTTCGGAAGGCCCAGCGGAGACCTCCAACCGCGCCATTCCTTGCCGTTCAGCACGAATCCTGGCGTGTAGATGCTCTCGCTGCGCCAAGCGGCGGCGTAGCTCTTCTGGCGCTCCGTGTTCGCCGCCGAGGCGAACCGGTCCGGCCAACCCAGCCCGTCCCAGTAATCGACATGCCACGCCACCGGCACGAAGTCGCGCCAGAGGCCGGGATCGCCGGCCAGGTCGGCCACCCACTTCTCCGCGGGCGGACAACTGCTGCAGCCTTCGCTCGAGAACAGCTCGATCAACGCGGTCCGATGCGGACCGCTGCGGAACGTCGAAAGCGCGACCGGATCCGCCGCCAGGACGACGGCGGTGCAGAACGGAAAGACCGGGAGAAGCAGTCGGGATGGTTTCATGGGCAGGGTCTGGCAGTCGTCAAGGGAGCGGATCCGGAGGTGGTGCCCAAATCCGGGATGCAGGCATACAGGAGCAACCGCACCCATCTGCTGCGCTCCGGATCAGGATCGGCTCACGCCGACTCTCCTGCCTCAGTCGGCGCAAACGTCCCTGGCTTACACCGCCTCGTGGACGAGCCCCCTGGCATCACCGTGTAAGGCGATGCCGCCGTCCACGACCCACCCGCCATGTCCTGCCCTCGAACCCCATGGCGCCGCTTCGCGGTGCTGGCCGCATCCATCGCGGCTCTGACCGCTGCCGCCGCGCCGATCGACTTCACCGTCGATTCGCCGGTCGACGGACGGAAGTTCCGCCTCGCCGACGCCCGCGGCAGATACGTCGCGCTCCACTTCCTGCTGAAGACGGAGTGCCCGTACTGCCTGCGCCACACCCGCGACTACGCCAAGCGCTCCGCGGCCTCAGACGAAGTCGCGCACGTCTTCCTCAAGCCCGATAGCGCGGACGAGATCAAGCGTTGGGCCGGCGGTCTGGGCGCCGATGCTCCCAAGGGTTTCACGGTCTATCGCGACCCCGACGCCAAGCTCGCCGACGCCTACGGAATCCCCGGCGGCTATGCTTTCCATGGGGAGACCGTCCACTATCCGGCGCTCGTGCTCCTGGATCCGGCCGGCAAAGAAGTGTTCCGCCACGTCGGCAAGGACAACAGCGACCGCTTGGGAACCGCCGCGTTCACGGCAAAGATCGCGGAAATCAAGGCCACGGCAAAATCCAGCCCGAAGAACCCATGAAGGGCTGCCGCATCCACAAGACCGCGAGCTGGATCTTCCAGCTCATCGCCGCCGCCATCCTGTTCCAGACCTTGTTCTTCAAGTTCACCGGGGCCGCGGAATCGAAGCACATCTTCACCGTCCTCGGCGTCGAGCCCTGGGGTCGCATCGGCTCGGGCATGGTCGAGTTGGTCGCCGTCGGGCTCTTGGTCACCAACCGCTATGCCGTCCTCGGCGCGCTGTTGTCGCTCGGTGTGATGAGCGGAGCGCTCCTGGGCCATCTCACGCGGCTCGGCGTGGTGGTGCAGGACGACGGC
>CANGMH010000273.1 GCA_947454005.1 Verrucomicrobiota bacterium | reverse complement strand
GCCGCTTCTTCCCAGCTGAGATGGGGCGGCTTCGGAGCGAGCTGCGAGACCGGCACGTGGATGGCCTCGGCCAAGGTGCCCGCCTTGGGCAGGCCGAGGATGCTGAACCGCGGCTCCTGCGCGCGCTCGTGGTGGCCCCAGTCCAACGAAGGGTTGATGATGACCTCGCGCCCGAGCCACGAGTCGTCCACGCCGGGTCCGACCTCGGTCACCACGCCCGCGCCGTCGGATCCCGGAGTGACGGGGAACCGGAGCCCCGCGTAGTTGCCGGTCTTGATCCAGACATCGCGGTGGTTGATCGCGGCGGTCTTGAGGCGGACGACGACCTCATCGGGCATGGCGACGGGGTTGGCGACGTGGTCGAGACCGAGTTCGTTGATGCCAGTGAGGACGGCGGCTTTCATAGGGCTTGGTTCGCGGAGCGGGCGGAGCCTGCGACACCGGCCGCGCGCCGCGCAACATCCGAGCGCCGGAGAAACCGGCGGCGGAGGTTCAGGCGCCCCCGCCGCGCTCCACCAAGCGCCGGAGCGCGAGCACGTTCACCGCCGCCTTGGGCACGAACGATCCCGGTTCCACGTACTCCGGCAGCTTCGAGCCGTCGGCGCTGCGCTCGGAACAATGCGCGTTGTCGCCCGAAGGACCGAGGCCGTCCAACGTCGGCACCGAGTGCCAGATCTGGTTCCCGTCGCTGAGGCCGCCGCGCGATTCGCTCCCGATGGGCACGCCGGCCTCCACGCCCGCCTCTTGCCACAGCGCCAGCAAGCCGTCCGTACCCGCGTTCCGCGGCCATGCCGGGCTCTCGTCCAGGATCGTCACGCCGACCTGGCAGGCGTGGCCGCCCTCGATGCTCGCGATCTCGCCGGGCCCGGCCAAGGCTAGCAGCGCGGCCTTGGCCTGCGCTTGCACCGCCGGATCGAAGGCGCGGAACTCGCCTGAGACCGTCGCCGCATGGGGCACGCGGTTGAGCCCGCCGCCGCCGGAGACGGAGGCGACATTGAAGGTGAGGTCCCGAGCGAGGTCCGTCAGCGCCGCGATCCGGCCGACCGTCGCGCCGAGTTGCACGATGGCGTTCGCGCCCGAGGCATGGCGGCCGCCCGCGTGCGCTCCGCGGCCGGCGACATCGACCCGCCACGTCGCCCGGCCCTTGCGGGCCACCACCAACCGGCGCATGTCCCCGCTCCGGCCCTCCGCCTCGAACACGAGGGCCGCGAGCGTGCCGCCGTCGCAGCGCGACCGGCACAGGACACCGAAATCTTCGGACAAGACCTCCTCCGACGAGTTCCAGAAAAGCCTCCAAGTCACGGCGTCGAACGCTTCCGGCGCCTGCTCCCGGAGCGCGTTCAGGACCATCCATATCATCGCCGTGCCGCCCTTGATGTCCTCGGTGCCCGGTCCGTAGATCCGGTCGCCTTCGGGCCGCCACCGGAAATCGTTCCGCTCCTCCTCCTCCGGCGGGAAGACCGTGTCGAGATGCGCGACCATCGCGACCGATCTCGCCGTCGTTCCCGGTCGGGTGAGCACCAGGTGGTCGCCGTACGCCGGTTCCACCGACGGCACATGCTCGGCGGTGAACCCGAGGTCCGCGAACGCCTCGGCGGTGACCCGGGCGAGGCGGTCCACGCCGGCGCGGTTCCGCGTCCAGCTGTTGATGCCGACCAGCTGCCGGAGCAGGTCGAGCGTCGCGGGCAACTTGGTTTCCAGCTGGTGCTTCAGGAGATCGGTCGGACTCACGCCGCGACTCTGCGGTCGTCGACCGTCGCCGGCCAAGGACGCATCGCGGGTCGGGTGGGCTCCGCGTCCCCTGCGGCGGGACGGGCAACAGTCCGACCCACTCGTGGTGCTTTCCAAAAAGGGGAGCGGCGGCGGGCCAACTCAGCCGCAGCCGGCCGCGGCGCGGAGGAGGTCCTTCAAATTAGAATGCCGCCCACGAGTCTCCGAAGTTGACACCGCTTCGCCGGCAGGCGGAACCTCTCCGCATGTCCACTGAATCTCTCGCTCTCCCCACGTCCCGGCGTGTCTTCCTGAAGAACACCGGGACCATCGCCGCGGCCACGGCCTTCTCCGGCATGGTCGTGCCGCACGTCCACGCCGCCGAGAACAACACCATCCAGGTCGCCCTCGTCGGCTGCGGCGGACGCGGCGGAGGTGCCGCCGCCAACGCGATGAGCGTCAAGAACGGCCCGGTGAAACTCGTCGCGATGGCCGACGTGTTCGCGGACCGCCTGAAGGCCACCTATGAAGGCCTCAGCGGCGATTACTCCGCCAAGATGGACGTGCCGCCCGAGCGCAGGTTCATCGGGTTCGATGCCTACAAGCACGCGATGGACGCCCTCAAGCCGGGCGACGTCGTCATCATGACCACGCCGCTCGCCTTCCGCTGGGTCCACTTCACCTACGCCATCTCGAAGGGATTGAACGTGTTCATGGAGAAGCCGTTGATCGCCGACGGACCGTCCGCCCGGAAGATGTACGCGCTCGGCGAGGAGGCCAAAGCGAAGAACCTGAAGGTCGGCGTGGGGCTCATGTCCCGGCACAGCAAGGCGCTCATCGAGTTGCACGACCGCGTCCAGAACGGCGAGATCGGCGACATCATCCTGATGCGCGGCTACCGCATGGCCGGGCCGCTGGCGTCCGCCTTCTCCGAGAAATGGCCGGGCACGGAGAGCGAGCTGCTCTGGCAGATCCGCCGCTTCCACAGCTTCATGTGGGCGAGCGGCGGCTGCTTCAGCGACTTCTACATCCATCACATCGACCATTGCTGCTGGATGAAGAATGCTTGGCCGGTGAAGGCCCACGCGCTCGGCGGCCGGCATTATCGCGGCAGCAACGTGGACCAGAATTTCGACAGCTACAGCGTCGAATACACCTTCGCAGACAACACCAAGTTCATCATGGACGGCCGCTGCATGGTCGGCGCGGTGCCGATGTACCACAGCTTCGCGCACGGCACCAAGGGGTCGGCCATCATCGCCAAGAACGGCGACTGCGAGCCGCCGTCCAGCATCTATTCCAGCCAGGCTCCCGACCGCAAGAACATGACCTGGCAGAGCAAGGACACCTCCAGTCCTTACCAGAACGAATGGGACTCGCTCATCGATGCGATCCGCAACGACAAGCCGTGGAACGAGGTCAAACGGGGTGTCGATGCCAGCGTCGCCACCTCCATGGGGCGCATGGCCGCGCACACCGGTCAGGAGATCACCTGGGACGAGATGGTGAACTCCGACCATGAGTTCGCTCCGGACGCCGATAAGTTCACGATGGACTCCGCCGCCCCGGTCGTGGCGGATGCGGCGGGCAATTATGCGGTGCCGATGCCGGGCCTGAAGGGCCGCCGCGAGTACTGAGCCGACCGTCCAGCGACACCGGAAGCCCGCCGCAAGGCGGGCTTTTTCGTGCCGGGACCGGACGGTCACGGCGGAGCCGCGGGGCCGGTCGGCGGGAGCCGTCCGCCGCGATGGAACGGGGTGAAATAGACGGCGACAAAGTTTGAACACCCCTTCCGCGCGTGCTGTCATGCACCTGATCCTGTGGTGGCCGGCCTGACGGCCCGCGCCCTCTTGACGAGGCCGCGGGCGTCTGATTTTCCTATCCGGCCTTCACGGCGGATCGCTCGGTGCCAAGGCAACGTTCCAGTCATGATCACAGTCGAGAATTTGGTGAAGGAGTTCGGCCCCAAGAAGGCCGTCAACAACGTCACGTTCAGCGTCCAGCGCGGCGAGATCCTCGGGTTCCTCGGGCCCAACGGCGCGGGCAAATCGACCACGATGCGGATGATCACGGGGTTCTTCCCGCCGACCTCCGGCCGGGTCGCGGTCGGCGGCCATGACCTCTCGGAGGACCCCATCGCCGCCAAGAAGCTCATCGGCTACCTGCCTGAGAGCGCCCCGTGCTACAGCGACATGACGGTCGCCGGATTCCTCGGCTTCGCCGCCGAGATGCGCGGGCTGCGCGGCTCCGCGCGGGATGCCGCCATCGAGAAGGCCGTGGGCCTTTGCTTCCTCCGCGACGTGCTCCATCAGTCGGTGGACACGCTCTCGAAGGGCTACCGCCATCGGACCTGCTTCGCCCAATCGATCCTCCACGACCCCGAGGTGCTCGTGCTCGATGAGCCGACCGACGGTCTCGACCCGAACCAGAAACACGAGGTCCGCCAGCTCATCAAGCGGATGGGCGAGAAGAAGGCCATCATCTTCAGCACGCACATCCTCGAGGAGGTCGAGGCGGTCTGCTCGCGCGCGATCATCATCGACCGCGGCACGGTCGTCGCCAACGGGACACCGGCCGAGCTCAAGACCCGGTCCGAGGTCGCGGGCAGCGTCAGCCTCCGCGTCCAAGGGGTCGCGGTGGACGTCGTCCGGTCCAAGCTGGGCGGCCTCATGGTCGCCGGCAGGGTCTACGCCAACGCGACGGGCCCGTCCGTCACCGCCCGGATCTTCCCGCGCGACAAGGGCGTCAACGGCGAGCTCGCCAAGGCGGTCGCCGAGCTCACGGCGAAGGAAGCGTGGCACTTCGACGAGCTGCACACCGAAGAAGGACGCCTCGACGAGGTGTTCCGGGCCATCACGTTGCCCGACACCGTCAAGGCCAAGGACGCCTAGCCTCGCCGAGGTCCGTCCGCCCGACCGCCCCGCGCTGGACGCGGTCCCGGGCAGCCGCACCCCGCCACCCGAACCTCCCACCTCGATATCGTTCCCATGTCTCCTGATTCTCTCCGCAACGTCTGGACCATCGCCAAGCGCGAGCTCACGGGGTATTTCAACTCGCCGGTCGCCTACGTGTTCATCGTGATCTTCCTGCTCCTGAACGGGTTCTTCACGTTCATGCTGGGCGGCTTCTTCGAGCGCGGCGAAGCGACCCTGAACTCGTTCTTCACCTGGCATCCGTGGCTGTACCTCTTCTTGGTGCCTGCCGCCGGCATGAGGCTCTGGGCCGAGGAGCGGCGCGTCGGCACGCTGGAGCTGTTGCTCACGATGCCCATCGCGCCATGGGAGGCGATCGTCGGGAAGTTCGTCGCCTGCTGGGCCTTCTTGGCGCTGGCGTTGGCGCTGACCTTCCCGGTGGTGTTCACCGTCGGGTTCCTCGGTTCGCCGGACTTCGGCACCATCCTCGCCGGCTACGTGGGCAGCCTGCTGCTGGCGGGCGCCTATCTGGCGGTCACGGTGATGACCTCCGCGCTCACCCGGAACCAGGTGATCAGCTTCATCCTCTCCGTCGTGATCTGCTTCTTCCTGATCCTGTGCGGATGGGAACCGGTGACCAACCTGCTCGTGCGCTGGGCGCCGGACTGGTTCGTGAACACGGTGGCGGCGTTCAGCGTGATGCCGCATTTCGCCGGCTTCCAGCGCGGCGTGGTGGACCTCCGCGACCTCGTGTTCTTCGCGAGCGTGATGGTCTTCAGCCTCTTCAGCACCAGCGTGATCCTGCGCGGCCTCCGCGGCGCCTGAGCCTTTTCCTCCCCGAGCGACCATGAAACAGTCCAAGCTTCAGACGATCCTCTTCTCCGCCGGCGGTGTGGCGCTGGTGGCCGTCGCCGTCATCGGCGCGAACCTCATCATCAGCCAGGTCCGTGCCCGCGTGGACCTCACCAAGGACAAGCTCCACACGCTCTCCGACGGCACCAAGGCGATCCTCGCCAAGATCGATTCGCCGGTGCAGGTGCGGCTCTACATCAGCCAGGGCAAGGACCGGATGCCGGCCGCGCTGAAGACCTATGCGCAGTCGGTCGAAGACCTGCTCGCCGAGTTCAAGGCGCAGGCCAAAGGCAACCTCGAGATCAAGAAGTTCGATCCCGAGCCCGATTCCGAGGCCGAGGATTCCGCCAAGCTCGACGGCATCGAGCCCCAGATGCTCCAGACCGGCGAGGCCCTCTACCTCGGCGTGGCCATCGAG
>CANGMH010000272.1 GCA_947454005.1 Verrucomicrobiota bacterium | reverse complement strand
GTCCACGACCGTGGTGGCGAGGGTCTCCAGGAATTTCTCCTTCAGGAAGACGGGCTCCGTGTATCCCGCCCGGACGATCCGGCGCTGGAACCCCGCTTCGTCACCGGCTTCGTCGCGCAAGCCGCGGACGAACGCATCGGATTCGAAACGGGCGCGCGTCTTGTCCGCATCGGTCGCGCGCGCCTCGCACAGCCTCACGAAGATGATCTGGTCGAGGACCTGCGCCTGGAATTGCTCGCGCCGTTCGGGTGCGAGCAGTTGTCCGACGTTCATCAGGCCGGTCTGGATCCGGTCGTAGACCTCGTTCAGGTCCCGCCTCGTGATGGTCACGCCCTTCCCCTTCGCCAAGACGTCCGCGGCGCCGGCGACGGTCGCCGCGGGGGGCGCACCCGCGGCATCCGCGGCCAGGGCGCCGGAGCCGAGCACCAGCGCCAACAGGCCGACAACGAGCGGTTCTCGGAGGAAGATTCGCATTGGATGGCGGGAAGCTGCCCCAGTCCGGAGCGGGACGCAACGGTCAGGCTTGGATCGGCGCTGCTTAAACGCTACCCATCGCCCGATGAACGCGACCGAGCAAGCCGTCCTCGACCAGCTGCTGGCCCTCGAGTCCGCCGTCGCCGGGATGCCGACGGCATCCGCCAAGCCGGATCTTCGGCCGATCCTGGCCGGGCTGGACGCGGCGATCGGGCGCCTCCCTTCGGGCACCGCCCCCGAACTCCTGCATTACCTCCACAAGCGGAGCTACGAGAAGGCGCGCCTGTTCTTGCAGGGCCGGGATGCCGAGAACGCGGCCGGCAACTGCGGCCATCGTTGAGACGACCCGAGGACCCGGTCCCGCCACCGACCCATGTCATCCGGAACCATCGCCGCGATCGCCACGCCTCTCGGCGAAGGCGGGCTCGCCGTCATCCGCATCTCCGGTCCGGATGCGGTGGGCGTGGCCGAGCGGATCTTCGTGCCCGCCGGCCGACGAACGGTCCGGCCGGGCGCCGCCGCGTCCCATACGGTCCACTATGGTCACATCGTGCGCGACGGCCGGTGCATCGACGAGGTCCTGATCACGGTGCTGCGCGCTCCGCGGACCTTCACCCGCGAGGACACCGTCGAGATCTCCTGCCACGGCGGCGTGCTCGTCACGCGGCTCGTGCTCGAGGCGGTCCTGGCCGCCGGAGCGCGCGCGGCCGGTCCGGGGGAGTTCACCCTGCGCGCCTTCCTCAACGGCCGGATCGACCTGGCGCAGGCGGAGGCCGTCGCCGATCTGATCCACGCGCGGACGGAACTCGCGCTCGATGCCGCGAACGAACAGCTCGCGGGGACGCTTTCCCGTCGCATCCAGGCGCTCCGCGACGACCTGATGCGGACGTCGGCCCATATCGAGGCCCATATCGATTTCCCCGACGAAGACATCTCGCCCGACACCCACGGGACGTTGCTCGGTCGCCTCGACCGGGGCGACGCGCTCATCGCCGATCTGCTGAGGACCGCCAAGGAAGGGCAGGTCCTCCGACGCGGGATCCGGGCCGCGATCATCGGCCGCCCCAACGCGGGGAAATCGTCGCTGCTGAACCGGTTGCTGGGCCATGACCGCGCGATCGTCTCCCCGGTCGCCGGCACCACCCGCGACACCGTCGAGGAGACCGCCGATGTCCGCGGGATCCCGGTCGTCTTCATCGACACCGCGGGATTGCGGGAGACCGACGACGACGTGGAGGCGGAAGGCGTCCGCCGGAGCCGTGCCGCGCTCGGGAAGGCGGAACTGGTCCTGCACGTCCTCGACGCCTCGGCGCCGTTGCCGGAGGACGACCGGAGCTTGCTCGCGGAGGCCTCGGGACGGCCGCGCGTCCTCGTCCTGAACAAGGCCGACCTACCGGCGGCGCTACGGCTTCCGGACGGCTTGGTCGGCGTCGGGACCAGTTGCTCCACCGGCGACGGGATCGAGGCGGTCAAGGACGCGATCGAACGGACCGTGTGGAGCGGCCGCCTGTCGGCGGTCCCGTCGCAGATCGCGGTGAGCGCCCGGCATGCGGACGCGCTGCGCCGGGCCCAGGGATCGATCCAGCGCGCGGCGGCCGAGTTGCGCGGCGGTTCCTCGCTCGAACTGGTCGCCATCGACCTGCGCCTCGCGGCGGACGCGGTCGGCGAGATCGTCGGCAAGACGACGACCGACGACCTGCTGGACGCGATCTTCTCCCAGTTCTGTCTCGGGAAGTGACCACGCCAAATCGCTCGGACCTGATCGGTCGAGGACGGGCATCCGGAAACGAAAACGCCCGCCGGAAAGGCGGGCGTCATGGACCTTCAGGCCGCCGGGATCAGGCTCCTTTGTCGCCGATCGCCTCGACAGGGCAGCCTTCCATGGCTTCCTTGCAGGCCTTCTCTTCTTCGGGGGTCTCGGGCTGCTTCTTGACGTAGCTGTAGCCGCCGTCGTCGAAACGGGTGAAATTCTGGGGGGCGGTCTCGCGGCAGAGGTCGCAATCGATGCACTGGTTGTCGACGAAATACTTGCCGGTGACGTTCTCTTGGTAGCGGTTGGCGAGGTCAGCCATAGTCAGTTTCTGGTTAAAGTTGCGAAATGCGGGCGGATATATGGTGTCGCGATCCTGCTGCGGCAAGCTGCATTTTGGCGGCCGCCATCAATCGATCGGCCGGAGGTCCACGATCTCTCCCGGCAGGACGCCCAGGCCGGGGGGGACGCTGACGACGATCGGTCGGCCGAATTCAGTCGTCCCGTTCGCCGGCTTCGCCGGGAGAAGTTCGGCCAGGACGGGCTCCAACTGCGCGCCGATGGCGATGATCTGTCCCTGCCCGGATCCGCGGCGATGCGACCGCGCCCGGACCTCGACCGGTTGGTTGATCCGGGGCTCGTAGGTGAGCGGCTGGCGGAGGTACGCCACGATGCGGTCGGCAGCGATGGTGCTGATGGTGAGGACCGCTTCGCCGGCGGCGACGCTCTCGTCGACCCGGTGGTGGACCACGCTCACGACGCCGTCGATCGGGCAGACGAGCGGCAAAGGCGCCAGCTGCGCCTCCAAGAGGTCGAGGTTCCGCTGTTCCACGTCCATCGCCGCCTTCACCGAGCCCGGCATGCCGTCGACGGACGGGGAAGGATCCGCCGGCTTGACGGAGCGGATGGCGATCTCGGCCTCGGCGAGGAGCTTGGTCTGCTCGTCGATCTTTGTGCGGGTGATCTCGACGTTCTTGCGGGCGAGGTCGAGCGAGGCCTGGCTGATGAGCTGTTCGGAGAAGAGTTTCTGCGCCCGGGCGAACTCGGCCTCGTAGTAGGTCAGGTCGCTCTTGGCGGTGGCCAAGGAGAGCCGTTGCTCCAGCCATCGGAGCCTCAGGTTCTCGAAGCTGATGCCGTTGTTCCCCAACCGGAGCTCGGGCACGGGCGACATCCGGATCAACTCGATCCGGGCCTTGCTCAGGGCCAGGTTCGCTTGGAGCACCTTCGGATCGGCCACGACGACGCGGCCCAGCAGCTGGCCTCTGCTCACACGCTCCAGGTGGCGGACGCCGAGCTCGACGATGCGGCCGGCCTGCGGGGCGGCGACCGGGGCCCTCACCGCCTCGACTTCGCCGACGAGGGACGACGGCCCGACGTAGTTGCGCCAGGTCACGGCGGTCAGCCCGAGCACCGCCGCGAACACGATGTACGGCATCACCGTCACGCGGAATTCGCGCCACACGGTGCCGGGAGGACTCGGGATTCTGGGTAGTTTGTCCATCGATCAGACTTCGGATTCGTCCTCGGCCTTGAGGCTGGTGACCCGGGAGACGCCCGGGAACGATCTCAGCTCGGTCACGAGTTCGTCCATGCGTCCGTTGTCGCGCAGGAGCAGACGGTAGCTGAGGTCGGAGCCGTCGTACCCGGTGTTGCTCCGTTGGCTGGCGAGCTGGGTCCTGCGGGAATGGCGGTCGAGCAGGCCGGCGAGGTCCGGCAGGTCGCCCAAGGGACGGGCCCAGTGGAGGTTGAGGATCAGGTCGTACCGGTGCCGGGCGCCGAAGCGCGACCAGTGCAGGTACATCATGAGGGCCGCGAACACCAAGGTGGCGACGACCGCGGTGCTGAACTTCCTCGTGCCGCAGGCCATGCCGACGGTGATCGACGCCAGGATGTACGTGGTGTCGAGCGTGTCGCGGAGGACGTTGCGGAAGCGGACGATGGCGAACACCGCCATCAGGCCGAACGCGATGAGGATGTTGTTGGCCATCACCATCATCACGACCGACACGATCAGGCAGAGCACGATGAGCGCGTTGACGAAGGAGCGGGAGTAGCTCAGGCCGCTATGGCAGGCCATGTAGACCCACGCGATGACATGCCCGCAGAGGAACGCGAGCATCAGCCCCAGGGCCATCCCCTCCAGATCGTCGGGCACGGTGCCGAAATCGCCGCGAAGTAGCCAGTTTCCCATGTGGTCGATGCGTTATGCCGCCTTCGAGAGCAGGTTGTCGAGTCTGGCCAACCGCTCCTCGCGGCTGGTCGCTCCGGACGGGTCCGAATGCGCGGGCGGCATCCCGCCCGGCGGATAGAAGTGGTGCTCGCCCTTGAGGGCGATGCCGTCGGCGTACTTCGACGCCGAGCCTTGCCTGAGGTTGAAGATGCGCACGAGTTCCTTGAACCAATCCGGGAAACGTCCGGTGAACTTCAGTTCGAGCACGACCAACGGGCCGAAGACGCAGACCGGGGAGTCCATCTGCGCCGAGAACCGGGTGGTGAACTCGGGCGAGATCATGACCTTGCGGTCCATCGTGACCCGCACCGAGTTGTCGGTCGGGCTGATCCAGGCCTCGCGCTCGTAGCAGACGTGGGCCACGGGCACCGCCCGGTCGACCGACATCAGCTCGACGAAACGCTGGATCGCGACGAGTTGGCGGGCGTCGCCCGAGACCAGCTCCGTCGCGGCCGGTTGCTGCCCGCCCAAGACCGCGTGGACCGCGTGGCGCTTCACGCCGCCGCGCTGCTTGAGGATGGCGTCGTTCATCCGCCGTTTGATCTCGAAGAAGAGCGGGGCGTTCGGGTTGTCCTCGTAGAAGCGCAGGCGCAGCTTGTAGCGGTTCTTGTCGCCGTTGATCGTGCCCCAGTAGATGGCGAGCGCATCCGAGTCGAGGTAGAGGTTGTGGATCGTGTAGCTCAGGTCCGCGCGCTTCGCCCCGTACTCGTCCAGCTCGAGGTACGAGCGCACGAACTCGCGCACGGACTGCGCCAGCTCCTCCGGGATGAGGTACTTCAGCTCCCACCTCTGGAGCTGCATCTTGTCTTCCGACATAGGGACGATCGACGCCTCGGCGTCGCCTTGACGATCACTGAATGTCCAAAAACGTCACGCAAACTTCACTGTTTTGTCAAACCAACCGCCCGAGGAGACCGTCCTGGTGAAGACCCGGTCGCTTGCACGGCGGCGATCCGTCGAAAGCACCCGCAATGCCGAGTCGCCGGAACTTCGCGGGAAAATCCCGCCGCCGGGATCCGGCCGGTCGGTCATCCGTTGAATGGTTTTGACCGTCCCACCGTCATCCGACACGTTCGCGCGGTCCGACCAGAACCAGAGCATGAAGACATCATTCCTCGCCTTGTCCACGCTGTCCGCCATCGCCCTCACCGCCTTGGCCGCCGGCCCCGACATCAGCAAGTTGCCGCCCGCCGCCAAGAAGACCGGGCTCACCTTCGACAAGGACATCCGTCCTATGTTCGAGAAGTCCTGCTTCAAGTGCCACGGCGCCGAGAAGCAGAAGGGCAAACTCCGGCTCGACTCGCTCGAAGCCACCCTCAAGGGCGGCGAGAACGGCCCCAACGTGGTCGCCAAGGACAGCGCCAAGAGCACCTTGGTCCACAGCGTCGGCCGGCTCGTCGACGACGAAGCCATGCCGCCCGAAGGCAAGGGCGAGCCTTGGAACAAG
>CANGMH010000271.1 GCA_947454005.1 Verrucomicrobiota bacterium | reverse complement strand
GGGTCCGCGGCCTCGTCCGGCGGGGACACCTTGGCGAGCCGCGCGAGGGCTTGTTCGCCGAGCCCTTGGCGGATCTCGCCGAAAGCGAGCACCAGCTGGGAGAACTGGTTGGTCTCCGCGCCGGGCAGGCGTCCGACCCGTTCCACGACCTCCTGGTCGCCTCCGCCGAGGACCGCCTCGACATAGCCCAGTTGCTGGAGCGCGGAAGCGTCCTTGGGGAACGCGTTCACGAGCCGCTCGAGCGCCCGCCGCTTCAGGGCGATGCGGTCCACGCGATCGGCGAGCATGAGGATATGGTTCGCCGCCTCGGGCATCGTGGCGGGCTCGTCGAGCAGGAACTCGAGCAGGTAGATGGCCGCTTCGTTGAGCCCGTGCTCCTCCGCCAATTGTGCCGCGACGGCGAGGTCCGGGACGGTTAGGTGGCGGTCGGCGAGGACCGCCTTGGCATCGGCCTCGTCCTTCGCATTCGGCCGCGAGCGGGCCGCGGCCACGACCATCACGGTGGCGATGTGCGGTTCAAGGCCGGTGTCCACGAGGCGGGCCACGTCCGAGACCTCGTCCCATCGCCCGAGCTTGGCCAGCGCCAGGATGTGGATCCGCATCCTCACCTTGTCGCCCTTGCAGGCCTCGAGCGGGAACCGTCCCAGCAGCGCCTCGGAGGCCTCGTGCTCGATGAGCCAACGGCCGGACTGGTCGAGGTCCGCCGGGTTGTCCGCCTCCGCGGCGAGCGCGAGCGCCTGCTGGACGGTCCGATCCCTCTGTCCTGGATCGAGCAGCCAATCGAGGGTCAGGACCCGCAACCGGTCCTCGACGCCGGCGGGCGCGGTCCCGGTCGCGCGGCGACGGATGATCCCGGCCTCGGCCCGGGTGAGGACGGGCGCTTCGAGCAGCGCATCGGCGGCTTCCCGCCACGGCGCCCCGGGCCGCACGAGCAGCGCGAGCAGCGTGCCTTTCGCCTCCTCGACCCGCGCCGCTTGCCGGGACCGGATCAAGGCCAACGCGCGCCAGACCTCGGTCTGCGCATCGCCCGGCGCGAGCTCGAGCACGTGGTCGGCCATGCGGACCGCGAAATCCCAGACACCGCGCTTGAGCGAGAGCCGCAGCGCCAGGCGGGCCGCGTCGACATCGCCGCCCGGACGCTGCAAGAGCTTGCCGAGCTCGCGGGTGGCGACCTCGTAGCGACCGAGGTCCATCGCGATCCGGGAGCTGGCCAGATGGTCCTCGCGCGTGCCGGGGAACGATTCCAGCAACATCGCCCAATAGGTCACCGCCTCCGGCAACCGGTTGGTGGTGCAATAGCGCGCCGCGGCCCGGAGCACCGATTCTTCGCCCGGAGCGAGGCCGACCATCAAGCGGACCTCCTTCAAGCTGTTGGTCCCGACGCCCGCGTCCAGCAGGGCGGTGATCTCCCGGGCGATGGTCTTCGCGCGCTCCGTCTTGTGGTGCCGGTAGGCCGGGCGGACCGCGAAGATCGCCGCCGTCGCCACCATCAGCAGCACGAACGAGACGACCAAAAGCTTCTTGTCGCCCCGGCCGTGCAGGCGGAGGTCGTCGGTCAAGGGCCCGGGCCCGTCGCCGTGTCTTCCATCGGAGGAGTTCATGGTGTCATCGATCTGGCTGTCGGCTGGACGTTCAAGGCGCGGGCACCGCGCGAAAAAACCGGGGCTCCGGACCAGCCGGCGATGTCGACGTGAAGTCGGCGTTCCCCGAGGCGTCGGTGGTGATCCCGCGCAACGGACGCCACTCAGGAGGATCGATCCGATCGCTCACCTCCACGCGATAGTCCATGCCCGGTGTGCCGGACAACCCCAACCGCACGCCGTCACCGTCGTTCCGGGCCGACAACCGCAGGGGCCGCGCCCCGAAGTTGAGCGGCAGCGCCGGGTCGCCGAGCAGGTTGTAGATGGTCGGGCTCACCTGGTCGCCGCCGGAGTCGTGGTAGGCGGTGATCGTCCGCTTCAGCGTGTCGCCCAGCCGCGTGCCGACCGGCTGCCGGGACAATTCGTCCGCGAGCAGCAGGTCCAGCTGGTGCGCCTGGAAATCGATCGAGAAACCGCTCGGCGACCACACGGCGACCGGCGCGCGTCCGGTCCGCGACAACAACGCCTCGCCGAGGCAGGTGGTGCCGGGCAGGCCGAACTGTCCGGCGGCACAGGTCATCGCCACGACCAGCGGCTGTTGGGGCCCGAAGTCGACCGACCCGACCTCGTCGGCGGTCAGATAGCCGGACCCGAGGCGGTCGCGTCCGCCGTGGCCGATGTAGTTGAACAGGCTCACGCCGCCGGCCAGGCCATGCATCAGACGGTCGCGGACGGTCGGGAGGTCCGAGGCTTCGTTGAGGATCTTCTCCACGGCGAAGGTCCCGTCCAACCGGCTCCCCAACTCCTCGGCGTTGGCGATGAACCCGCCACCGTCATCAGGACGGTCGGCCAGGACCAGCGCCTTGGGCCGGTCGACGGTGCGCGAGCCGTAGTCGTCCATCTGCCCGATGAGGCGGAGCAGTTGTTCCTCGGTGTGGACCGGCAGCCTGCCGATGGCGATCTCCGGCCGCCCGTCGCGGTCCGGATCCCCGAACAGCACGTCGCTCACCGCCCGACCGAAGAGCGTCAGGGTCATCAGCGGAGGGACGAGGTTGTCGGTCTGGCCGAGATACCCCCGATAATCGTAGGTGCCGTCCCCGATGAGCACCACGTAGCGGGGTCTGGAGGTCCAGACGGTCCCGGGGCTCGCGGACACGGCGTGGTCGAGGAACCGGGCCAGGGCTTCCGGGGTCGGGATGCCGGAACCGAACTCGTGTTGGACCCGTGAGAGCGGCACGACCAACGAGGACAGGCCCTGTGCCGACCTCCGGTCCGCGAGCGCGCCGGCCGCGGCGACCAGCGCGTCCGGGGCGATGAGCAGGTACTCGGCGCCGGCGACGTTCGTCCGGAGCTCGTCCGGGCCGAACGCCTTCAGCGCGTCCGGTCGGTCCGCCGCTCCGCGGAGAAACGTCACGTAGTCGTGCCCCGGTGAACCGGTGAACCGGAACGTCGCCGGATCCGCGGCGGGGTCGGATGCTTCCAACCGGACCGGTCGCGTCGGAACCGTGACGTCCCAGACCTCGACGATGGATCCGGGCGGACCGCCCGCTTCCAGGACGGCGTCGTCGGTCGCGGAGAAGAGGAGAGGCTTGTCGGCCGGCTTCAGCGCGCGCGGATGCTCCACCTGGAACCGGTCCAGATAGGCCAAGCTGGTTCGGTCACCGGTGCTGCTGATCTCCAGTATGTTCCCCGCCGCCTGCAGCCACGAGGCCTCGGCGTCCAGACGCAATCGACGGCGCTCGGGTCCCGACCATGTCTCGCCGCCCAGGACGTGACCGTTCAACGACACTCCGAACCCATGCTGCGCGACGCTCGTGGAGATGATCTCCACCTCGACCACGGCGGTGCCGCCGCCTTGCGCGAGACCGGCGAGGTCGAACGGATACCGGCGGATCCCCAGGGACGGATGGTTGCCCAAGAAGGCATCCCAAACCCAGAAATCGTCGTCGGCAGCCCCGGGCAGGGTGGGCACGCCCTGGAAGTTCTGTTCCACCGTCGTCCGGCCGCGCGCATCCGGGCGCCCGGACGCGAGACCCGCCGGCTGCCGGAGCGAGGTCATCGGAGACGCCTCTTCGAGACTTGCCTGGGTGACGTTGCCGGCGAAATAGAGCGATTCGATCCGCGGGGTGAAGAAGTAGCGTCCGCCCGTGGAGGCATCGTCCCAGCCCGGCACCAGCACGCCTTGTTGGCGCAACGCCAAACCGCCGTTCCCGGCACGTCGGACGATCTCCTCGACCGGCAGCTGGAACGCCTCCGCGAGGTCGGCGTACCCGATGAAGCAGACGCCGGCGCGGGTCGTGCGGATATCCACGGAGACGACGACCGGGACGCCGTTCTTGGCCGGCCGGTTCGCCGGACGCGCGACGGCGGGCTTCACGGGCAGCGGCCCGGAGGCAGGTGCAGGAACAGCGACGGACGGCGGGACCGGAGGCGGCTCAGGCCGGACCTCGAAGGTGTGGTCGGTGAAGGAACCATCGGTCGTCCAGACGCGGACGACCACCGCCGAGGCACCAGGAGCCCAAGGACAGGACACCGTGTAACGCGCACCTGCAGGCGTGTTCGATGCGAGGACCAACGAGCCGTTCAGCGGAGCCGACCGAGCCGTGCCGAGGAGGTCGAAGCCGACCACCCCGGATTCCCCGGCCGTGGTCCATCGCAACTCCGGTGCGCCATCGACGACCGCGACGGTAACCGGTCCAACGATCCGGCACCGCTGCGCCGTGACCGAGGAAGCCTGCAGCGGAACCGAAGGCGCGATGGCCAGGACCAAGGCCGCAGCGATCACTCCTCCATGTCTTCGGCCGTGGGGATCACCAGAGCGCTCGCCGTCCTGTGCAACGGATGATCGGGGCAGCGGACTCCCGGGCCGGGGGGCCGGGAAAAGAGCCTTCGTCTGGGCGAACAGATTCATCCGAGTGGGGCCCAGAACGAGCGGGCAGCAGACCGCGGCGATGTCGCCGACGGCATAGAGGCTTAGCCGGGTACCGGGTCCGCGTCAAAACCAGCCCGTGCAAAAGTCTCCGACCGGCGATGCGGCCCGTCACGGCGAGCGACGGCCGGTCCCGGTCTCCTCACACCTCGAGCGGACCGGAAATCCAGCGCTCCCGCGGGACTCGCCTTCGAAGTGTGCAGTTCCCCGAAGTTCCACGCGATCGCTGGACCTCACCTCGACGTCGCCAAAAGCGGCTCCTGCTTCGGCTACGTCCTCCAGTCGGTCCGCTTCGGGTGATCGCCCAAGGCACGGTCCCGAGCCTCATGGTTTCAACGCACGATAGAACCGCACCGGATCGGAGCCTCCGACCGGCTGGCGGACGATCAGCACACCATCGGCATCCGCCGTCGCCGTGCCGACCCGCGTCCAACGCCCATGGACCATGTCCTCCGTGCTCTCGACCTGGTAGGTCGCGCCCGGCTCCCCGCTGAACCGGAATTCCAGTGCTCCACCCTTGGCGTCCACCGATGACACCGAGGCACCGCTCTGGACGAGCACCGTGAACGGTCCGTACTCGATCTGCTTGCCGGTGACCTCCTGTTCCACCAGCAGGTAGCTCAACGGTGCGGTCGGCTTCGTCATCGCCTCCGCCACCCGGTACACCCCGCCGCGCTCCACGTTCAACGCCGCCACCAGGTCCGCGTTCACCCGGATCCGCTTCCCGCCTTCCAAGCGGTAGAGGTCGAACCCGAGGGTGTTCAGCTCGCTGATGGTCTCCCACTCCACCGTCACCTGCGCATCCTGCCACCAGCCCTTCACATAGCCGAGCTTGATGGCCGTCGGGGCGGCGCTCACGAAGCCGAAGTCCACCGTGAAGTTGACGCTGTTGTCGAGCAGGCCACCCAAGCCGTTGTTGTTGTCCTCGCCGGTCGGTTCCCCGGCGACGGTCAATGTGACCGCCGCGCTGCGCACCCCCGTGGAGGCGGGGTTGATGGCGTTGAACCCGTTGTCGTCCGAGTCGGTGGGCGTCGTGTCCGGGTCGATCCCGTTGAAGGTGCCGGTGCTCGTGCCGCTGCTGTAGAGTCCGACCAGCGGCTGCCCCGCACCGAAGTTGCTCGCCGGGATCACCACGACGTAGTCGCCTGGCAGCAGGTTGAAGGCGTAATAGCCAAGCAGCGTGGCCGTGGCCGTCGTCGTGGTCGCCAAGACCGACCCGGTCGGATTGCCGGAAGCGTCCGCCGCAAAGACCTGCACGGTCACACCGTTGATGCCGACTTCAGCACCGTTGATCGTGCCGTTGTTGTCGGTGTCCGCCCACACCCGGTTGCCCAAGCGCACCGTCGGGGCCACCACCGTCACCACGTAGTCCTCCACCTCGCCGTCCGGCGCGGCCCCC
>CANGMH010000270.1 GCA_947454005.1 Verrucomicrobiota bacterium | reverse complement strand
TGGTCCTCGTCGCCGCAGCGTCCGCGGCCATGCCGTCCGCCTCCGCCGATGCCGGCGTCGGGGCGCGCCCGATCCGCGGCGCCGAGGTGCTCCTCGACGGCTCGCGGAAGATGCTCGACGAGAAGTGGACGTATTGGCAGGGACCGCGTTTCGCGTCGTCGTTGCCGATCAAGTGGAAGATCGTGGATGACCCGGTCGACAAAGGGACGGTCGTGATGACCGATGATCCGGCCGCGGCCGGCGGCAAGTACGGCGCGGCGGACATCGTCACCAAGAAGGCCTACCGCGACTTCCGCCTGCACGTCGAGTTCGCCGTGATGAACCCGAGGGGCAACAGCGGCGTGTACCTCCAGAACCGCTACGAGATCCAGATCCAGGAAGGCGACAAGACCTCGCACGGCATGGGCGCGGTGATCAACGAGACGCCCTCGCCTTACGAGCAGTTCAACGGCCTCGGCAAGTGGAACGCCTACGACATCAACTTCCGCGCGGCCCGCTTCAAGGACGGCAAGCTGACCGAGAAGGCCAAGGTCACGATGTATTTCAACGGGAAGAAGGTCCACGTGGAGCAGCCGATCAGCCAGGTCTGGGGCGGTGCGGATTCCGGCATCGACGGCGGCAACGACGGCGGCAAAGGCATCACCGACGTGCCCGGTGGACTGAAGCTCCAGTGCGAAGGCCACGACGTCCGCTACCGCAACACGTGGATCAAGGAGGTCGATCTCAAGGACGGCCGCACGGACTTCGCGAAGTAAGGCGGCCCGCAACGGACCCGGGCCCCTCTGTCCCCGCCGCCGGCCAAGATCGCCGCTGGACGGCGGCGGATTCTCGGCGTGAATACCGGCGGACGGTGTCCCATCGATGGATGCCGTGTCCGTCCGCCCCGACCCGAACTTCCGCATGACCCAGCCATCGTCGTTCGCCGGCCTTTGCGCCGGCTTCCTGTTGTCCGTCGCCACCGTGATGGCGGATCGCACGCCGTGGACGACCTCGAGGGTCGTCGGTTCGCCGGAGCCGCCGCCGGCGTGCCGTGTCGAGCGCGCCTTCCCCGGCCTCAAGTTCTCCGAGCCGGTCGACCTCGCCTATGAGCCGACCACGCGGCGCTGGTTCATCAGCTTGGTCCGCGGCCGGCTGATGACGTTCCAGGACGACGCTACGGCGACGTCCACCGAGCTGGTCGCGGATCTCCACGACCTGCATCCGGGGCTGTCGCAGTTCTCCAGCTTCACCTTCCATCCGGGCTTCGCCACGAACGGGCTGCTCTTCGCCGTCTTCGGCGACAACATCGGCGGCACCAACCGCTGGACCTTGGCCCGCTACTCCGTGGGCCGCGGCCCGTCGCCCAAGCTCGACCTATCCAGCGAGGCGGTCGTCATCACCTCGCGTGGCAGCGGTCACGAAGGCGCCTGCGTGCGGTTCGGTCCGGACGGCATGCTCTACGCCTCGCTCGGCGACGCGAGCTCGCCCGAGCCGCCCGACGCGCTGTCCACCGGCCAGGACCTGGGCGACCTGATGGCGTCCATCATCCGCATCGACGTGGACCACCCGGAAGGCGGTCGGCTCTACGGCGTGCCGTCGGACAACCCGTTCGTGGCCCGGGCCGGCGCGCGGCCGGAGGTCTGGGCCTACGGGTTCCGCAACCCTTGGCGGATGAACTTCGGTCCCGACGGCGCGCTCTGGGTCGGCGATGTCGGCTGGGAACTCTGGGAGATGATCCATCGCGTGACCCGCGGCTACAACGGCGGTTGGTCGGTCGTCGAAGGCCCGCAGGTGGTCCACGGCGGGACCAAGCCGCCCACGCCGATCGCGACGCCGATCGCGGCGCATCCGCACAGCGAGGCGTCGAGCATCACCGGCGGATTGTTCTACCGCGGCAAACGGATGCCCCGGCTGCAAGGCGCGTATATCTACGGCGACTACGCGACGGGGAAGATCTGGGCGCTTCGCAACGACGGACCGCGAGCCGTGTCGCGCGAGGAGCTGTGCGACACATCGGTGCAGATCGTCGGCTTCGCCGAGGCGCCGGACGGCGAGGTCCTGATGCTCGACCACAACGGCGCGGCGGGCATCTACCGGCTCGTGCCCAACGACAAGGCCGCGTCGCCGTCGGATTTCCCCCGGAAGCTGTCGGCCACCGGGATCTTCGCCGACACCGCGAAGCAGTCCCCTTCGCCCGGCGTCCAACCGTACACCATCAACGCCGCGATGTGGCACGACCACGCGACCGCGGAGCGCTGGCTCGCGGTGCCGGGGACCAACCGGGTCATGGACGGCGGGTTCCCGAGGGACACCGTCCTGGTGAAGACCCTGTCGCTCGAGATGCGGTCCGGCGCGCCGGCGACGCGGCGCCGGATCGAGACGCAGCTGCTCCATCTCGACGAACAAGGATGGCAGGCGTTCGCCTATCGTTGGAACGACGCCCAGACCGACGCCGAACTCGTGCCCGCGAACGGGGCGAACACGACGCTGGAGATCGCCGACGCGGCCATCCCGGGCGGGAGACGCGAGCAGGCGTGGCGTTTCGCGGGACGCGCGGAATGCATGCGTTGCCACAACCCGTGGTCGGGGACGGTGCTCGCGTTCAACCCGGAGCAGCTGGAGACGAGCCCGGCCCCGGTGGCGTCGTCGTTCCGTCTGCTGATGGCGTCGGAGGTGATCGGATATGGCAAGCCGCCCGGCCCGGTGACGCGCTGGACCGATCCCCACGACGGATCGGCCGCGCTCGATGCGCGAGCGCGGTCGTTGCTCCACGTGAACTGCGCGCATTGCCACCGCTTCGGCGCCGGCGGGTCGGTCGCCAGTTTCTTCAACATCGACGCGAAGCTCGGCGACCTCCGTGTCGTCGACCAGAAACCGACGCGCGGCACCTTCGGCCTCGACGACGCGCGGGTGCTCGTCCCGGGCCGTCCGGACCGCAGCGTGCTCTGGTACCGCATCAACACGGAGAGCCAAGGGCACATGCCGCACATCGGTTCGCGCCTCGTCGACGACCTCGGGTCGCGGCTCATCGCGTCGTGGATCGAATCGCTCGCGTCCGCGCCCGCCGGTCCGGCTCCGACGCCGGGATCCACCAGCGCGGCGCTCGCGGCGCTGAGGTCCGCGCAGAAGTCGCCGGGAGGACCGGCCGAAACGGTCGCTTCGATGAAGGGTTCGACCAACGCGTTCGCGCGCGACCTCTTCGCGCGGTTCCTCCCGCAGAGCGAGCGTCGCCGGACGTTGGGCACGGGCTTCGATCCCCGGGACGTCCTCGGTCTCCAAGGCGATCCGGCGCGGGGCAAGACGCTGTTCCACGGCGAGACGGGACCCCAATGCGCGCGCTGCCATGTCGTCGCCGGCAAGGGCCGCGTGTACGGCCCGGACCTCACCGAGGTGGGGAAGAAGCTCGATCGGGCGGCGTTGCTCGAGAACATCGTCGAGCCGTCGAAGGTGGTCGCCCCGGAGTTCGTGCTGCACTCGGTGGAGACCAAGGACGGCGAGGGCCGCGTCGGCTTCGTCGTCGCTTCGGACGACAAGGAACTGCGCCTCCGGGTGGAATCCGGCGAGGTCGTGACCGTGCCGCGTCCGCAGATCGTCGCGGACGACAAGGCGGCGCTCTCGGCGATGCCGGAAGGCCTGCTCGCCGACCTCACCGCGCAGGAGGCCGCCGACCTGCTCGCGTATCTGTCGGCGCCATGACGGTCCGGTCCGCCCCGGGGTCAGGCCTTGGCGGCGGCGATGTTCTTGAGGAGCTCGCCGGCGCACAGCGCGGCGAAGGCGGGGTCGTTGATGTTCCCGTCGTGCTCGATCACCGGGATGCCCGGCCGGAGGTTCCGCTTCCATTCGCCGAACAGCGCGGCATCGGCCTCGGGCCAGTGGAAGGGCTGTCCCGGCGCGCTGATGACGCTGATGCCGCCGAGCGGGATCAGCACCGTGACGGGCCCGGTCGAGAGATTGCATTTTTCGGCGAGGACGCGGCCGATCCGGGCGCACTCGTCGGGCGTCGTGCGCATGAGCGTGACCTGCGCGTTGTGGTGGTAGAAGCGGCGCCCCGCGAACCTCGCCGGCACACTGGCCGGTTCTCCGAAGTTCACCATGTCGAGACAACCGGGCGCCAGCACCGCCGGGACGCCGTGGCGCGCGGCCGCCTCGCAGCGGGCCGGGCCCGCGCCCAGAACGCCGCCCACGAGTTCGTCGGCCCACTCGGTCGTCGTGACATCGAGCACCCCGGCGGCGATGCCGGATTCGATCAGCGATTCCATCGTGCGTCCGCCGTTGCCGGTGGCGGCGAAGACCATGACCTCGAACCCCGCCGCCTCGAGCAGCCCGCGCGCGTGCGTGATGCACGGCGTCGTGTTGCCGAACTGCGACGCGACGATCACCGGGCGGTCCGCGGAGCCGTCCGGGACCTTCGCCTCGACCATGCCGCAGACCGCGCCCGCGGCCTGGGCGAGCAGCTTGCGCGAGAGGCGGTTCAACCCGGCCACGTCGACCACGCTGGGCATCATCACGATGTCCTTCACGCCGACGTAGGGCGCCGTGTTGCCGCTCGCGAGGGTGGAGACCATCACCTTCGGGAACCCGACCGGCAGGGCGCGCATCGCCGCGGTGCAGATCGCGGTCCCGCCACCGCCGCCGAGCGAGATCACACCGTCGATGCGGCCTTCGCGCTGGAGCCGCGCCACCACGATCGGGGCACCTTTCGTCATCACGGCGACCGCCTCGCCGCGGTCCCTCCTGGCGACGATGGCCGCCAGGTCCGCACCGGCCGCCGAGGCGATCTCCGTGCGCGGGATGTCGGGCTGCAGACGCGGCGCTTCGAGGGAGCCGACGTCGATCAAGAGGGTCCGGTGTCCGCGCGCGCGGATCGATGCGGCGACGTAGCCGTGCTCTTCGCCTTTGGTGTCGAACGTGCCCAGGATCGCGATGGTGGCCATGAGAGGTGGCCGAAACTATGCGATCCTCCCCGTCGCCGACAACCAACTCCCGCGGCATTTCCGCGTCGAAGGGCGTCGCATCAAGGCGGCCGCCCTCGCCACCTCCGCGTTTTCGGTCGCTTCCCGACCCGCCTCTCTTCCATCCTCCCGTCCGCGGTGTGCGAACGACCCAAGCACCACTCCCGGCCATGACGGCCGGACGACCTGTCCACAACCATCATCCTGCAGAACCCCGGAACCCCGGACCCAGACCATGGCCAAGATCCATCTCATCGGCGGCGAAAAAGGCGGCGTAGGCAAATCCGTGGTCGCACGGATCATCGCCCAGTACCTCATCGACAAGGAACTCCCGTTCCTCGGGTTCGACACCGATCGTTCGCACGGTTCCCTCCTGCGGTTCTATTCGGCCTACGCGTCGCCGGTCATCGTGGACCGCTACGAAAGTCTCGACGCGATCGTCGAAGCAGCGATCGCCAGCCCGGAGAAACGCGTCCTGGTGGACCTCGCCGCGCAGACGCATGACCCGCTCACCCGCTGGATGGAGGAGTCCGGTGTGCTCGAGATGGCGGCAGAGAGCGGCTACAGCGTGACCTATTGGCATGTGATGGATTCCGGCAAGGATTCGGTCGACCTCCTCAAGAAGCACCTGGACCGCTTCGGGGCGCGCCTCGGACATGTGCTCGTGCTCAACCAGCTCCGCGGGGAAGATTTCGGGATCCTCGACCGGTCGGGGCTCAAAGAGGCCGCCTCGGCGCTGGGAGCCGAGGTGGTCCAGATCCGTCGCCTGCACGAGACGGTCATCAACAAGATCGACGCCGGCAGCACCAGTTTCTGGGCCGCCAAGAACCGGACCGCGACCGACGGAACCGGCCTGGGCATCCTCGAACGCCAACGGGTCAAGATGTGGCTCAACCACGCCTACGAACAGATCGAGCGCGCAGGCGTGTGAGCGCGACCCACGGAGACGCGGAGATACGCGGAGGGCCGTTCGCGACC
>CANGMH010000269.1 GCA_947454005.1 Verrucomicrobiota bacterium | reverse complement strand
GGCGCGGCTGGAGCAGCTTTGCGACGACCTCGGGGAAGGGGACGTCTGTTCCGTCGCGGGGGATTTCTTGTCCGATCTTCCCGCCTTGTTGGGACAGATCCGGCGTCGGGCGGACGCGGGCGACCTGCCGGAGCTGATGCGCAACGCCCATTCGTTGCAGGGCATATCGCTGACGTTCGGCCTGCGTCGGTTGCACGCGGCCTGCCTCGACCTTGAGAACGCCGCCAAGGACGGCGCGCAGGACCTGTCGCGGAGCCGGTCCGCTCTGCTCCCCGGCATCGCCGACGAAGCCCGGGCCGCTCTGGGCCGATGGATGGCCGACAGGGCCCGGTAGGCAGCGGCATCACCGGGTCCGTCGCTCCTGTCGCTCCTGTCGCTCCTGTCGCTCCCGGTCTTCCGTGGCGGCCGTTGGAGGACCTGCCGCGCAAGCAGCCGCCCGACGTGGCACGACGGCTGCTGACGAAGATGGCGGTCGGTCGACCGAACCATTGTCCGCGATGCACAGCTGTCACTTCCACGAACCGGTCGGAGCGCGTTCCGACGCCCGTTCCGGTCCCGCGGCGCGGCGCCGCACATCCCGTCCACGGGGTCCGGCCGGAGCCGGGCATGCCGGTGCGGTGGGAGCAAAAGTGGTGGCGGACGCAATGCAGAAGCATGAACAATGCATCTGCATGGCTGACCAATCGACCCACCAACAGGAGAACCAATCCCGTCCGACACCTTGGAACATGAATCCCGACACAACTGCGGTCATCCTCGTGGGCTACCAGAACGACTACTTCGCGCCGGACGGCATCTTGCGGGGCGTGGTGGAAGAACCCGACCGCGTGGACACCGTGCTGGCCAACTCGTTGGCCTTCATCAACGCGATGGCCGCGACTCCGATGACCATCATCGCGACGCCCATCGTGCTGGAGCCGGATTACCGCGCCCTGGCCAACTCGGTCGGCATCCTGGACACGATCAAATCCTCCGGTGCCTTCAAGGCCGGGACGGCCGGCGCGGAGGACATCCCGGAGCTGGCCGCGTTCGGCGAACGCATCACCTACGTCAAGGGCAAGGTCGGCTTCAACGCGTTCTCGGACACCGTACTGGACCGCGTCCTTCGGGAGCGCGGCACCAAGGACGTGCTCGTCGCCGGGATGGTGACCTCGCTCTGCATCGATTCCACCGGCCGGGCGGCCTACGAACGGGGCTACCGCGTGACGATCCTCTCGGATTGCACGTCGGCACGCACGCCGGCCGAGCAGGATTTCTTCTGCAAGAACATCTTCCCGCTCTACGGCGGCGTGCTGGACAGCCGGCAGGCCATCGGGCGCCTCACGGCCGACTCGGCATGAGCCGATGACGGCCGTGCCGGGTCCCCCCCAGAACGACGACGTGGTCCTCGCGACCGACCTGCACGTCCAGGCGACCTATCGGTTGACCGAGGCCCTGGTCGAGTCCGAGAACCGGATGCGCCGGAGGATCGAGATGCTGTCGGAGGTCGTCTTCGAGACGGATTCGGACGGCGGGCTGGTCTTCCTGAACAACGCTTGGCTGAAGGCCCTGGGCCATCCGACCGAACGGTGCCTGGGCCATCCCTTGTCCCGGTTCGTCCGCGCGGAGGACCGTGCGACCTTCGAACGGGTCCTGGAAGGGGAGGGCGACGGCCGGCCGCGCATCCGGCTCGCGCGCGCGGACGGCGGGGTCGCGTGGATGGAGATCTCGGCCGCGCAGCTGCCCAACGGCGGCGTGGTCGGCACCCTGCGCGACATCACGGCCATGAAGCAGGGCGAGGACGAGCTGACCAAGCTGTCCCTGGTGGCCAGCAACACCGACAACCTCGTCATCATCACCGACCGGGACGGACGCACCGAGTGGGTCAACCAGGCCTTCATCCGCCGGACCGGCTACGAACTCGCGGACATGGTCGGGCGCAAGCCGGGCGAGGTCCTCCAGGGCCCGGACACGGACCGGGCGACGGTGGCGCAGGTCCGCGCCTCGCTCGCCGAAGGGCGGTCGTTCAAGGCCGAGCTGCTCAACTACGCGCGATCGGGCGAGCCCTATTGGGTGATGTTCCAGATCTCACCCGTCCACGACGCGGACGGCCGGGTCGAGCGCTTCATCTCGGTCCAGAACGATGCCACCGGACTGCGCCGCGCGCGGCGGGAGCTCGAAGCGGCCAAGGAACGCGCCGAGCACCTGGCGGCCGCGGCCCAGGCGGCCAACCAAGCCAAGAGCGGTTTCCTCGCCACCATGACCCACGAGATCCGCACCCCCATGAACGGGATCCTCGGGATGACGGAACTCCTCCTGCAATCGCCCTTGGAACCCCGCCAGCGCGAATTGACCGAGTCCGTGGCCCGCAGCGGGCAGGCCCTGCTGCACATCATCAACGACATCCTCGACTTCTCCCGCATCGAGGCGGGCCGGATGGTCCTGGAAGAGGAGGAGTTCGAGCCGCGTCCTTTGGTCGAGGAGGTGGTCTCGCTCCTGGCCAGGTCGGGACATGGAAAACCGGTCTCGTTGCGGGCCTCCTGCGACCGGTCGGTTCCCGCGCGGTTCCGGGGGGACGCCGGGCGGCTGCGGCAGGTGTTGCTCAACCTCGTCGGGAACGGATTGAAGTTCACCCCGGCCGGTTCGGTGGTCGTCCGCATCCGTTCCGCCGACCAAGAGGGACGCCTGCGCTTCGAGGTCGCCGACACCGGAATCGGCATCTCGCCCGACGACATGGCGCTCCTTTTCCATCCGTTCCAACAGTTGGATTCGTCTCCCGCGCGGCGTCATGGCGGCACGGGGCTGGGGCTGGCCATCTCGCGGAACCTCGTGGCGTTGATGGGCGGATGCATGGGCGTGTCGAGCGAGCCGGGCCGGGGCTCCACCTTCTGGTTCGAGCTCCCGCTGCCGGGCGTCGCCCCGTCCGGCGCTGTCGTCGTCCCGGCACCGCCGGCGGGCCTGCGGGTGCTGGTGGCGAGGGACCACGGGCTCAGCCGGCGCCTCGTCCTGCTCTCCTTGTCGAAGCTCGGCTGCCGCGTCGACGCCGTCGCATCCGGGGAGGAGGCGCTGGAGCAGCTACAAAGGCGGCCCTACGACGCGGTGCTCTTCGACATGCGGTTGGCGGACATGGACGGCTCCGCTCTGGCCACCGTGATCCGTCGACGGGAAAAGGACGGCGGGCGGACGTCGCCCGGCCCGATCCGGCTCGTCGCCTTTGTGGACGGGAAGGCCGGCATCGACCTCAATCATCGGAGCGCGGCCGGCATCGATGCCGCACTCCCGACCCCGCCGGCCCTGCCCGACCTCAGGCGAGCCCTCTTCGGGACGACCGCCTGATGCGCGGCGACGGGGCACGCCGGCTGCATTATGCCCGGACGATGTTTGCTGGACGTGAGGATCCTCCATGTCCATGGACGGTTCGGTGCGCTCGCTGGCCCAGAGGCCAGCGCCCATATCACCGCTATCGAGCTGGGTTCGCGCGGGCATCGCCTCGGCATCCTGCAGGACCCGCCTTTCCGCGGAAAGATCAGGTGGGCATGCGCGGGATCGCGCCCGGCGTCTTCGTCGGCCTGCGTTCGCAGATTGCCGAGGACGCACGCCAGCTGGGTCCGTGTTGGGTCGGGGCGAGCGTCTTTGTCGGACCGCGCGCCGTCCTCGGACCGGACACCATCATCGATGACGGGAGCTATATCGACAACGGGGCGGAGATCGCCGGAAGCGTGGTCGGCCCTCCGGACGCACGTCGGAGCATTCACCGAGCTGCGCGACTCGTTCGCGTGGGGCGACGTGCTCTTGCATCTCGGCGCCGGTCCGCTGACCGCGGTGCCCGGCCGCTTTCTCTGGGAAGAACCGCGGTCCGGTCCCGGGTTTGGCGAAGGACTCCGTGCGCGGTGACATCCCTCCGGGGGGGGACAGACCGCGAAGGACCCGGGAACCGGTTCCCTGCGGACGACGGCGCGGAGGGCGCGTCTCGAGCCGCAGCCCGAAAATTGACCTGCAACCTTCACCCGCTCCCCCTACGCTCGACGAGATCAAGGACGCCATACGGACATGAGGATGCACTGCCAGGACAAGACGCTCGCCTTGAGCGGAATCACGGAGCTCAGCGGGGCCAACAGCGCCGCTCTCCGCGATGAAGCCAGGGCGGCTCTGAGGAGCGAGCTCACCACCATCGACGTCGACCTTTCCCAGACGCGCTTCGTGGACAGCAGCGGTCTCGGTGCCTTGATCGCCTTGCACAAGACGATGTGCGCCCGCGGCGGCAACGTCCGGATCATCGATCCCACGCCTTCGGTCCAGCAGGTCCTCGAGATGACCCGCCTCCATCGCGTCTTCGAGATCGTCACGACCACCTGACCGCCGTGCGCGCAGGAACCCGGCGCGACATCCTGTCCACCGGCCGCCTCCCGCATCGGGGCGGACGGCATCCGACCTGAAGTGCCATCAAGCGCCACCAACTACGACGAAGCTTGCACGCTGGAATTGACCTGCGACATGCAGGCGGTGGCCGGATTGTGCCGGACGGCCCGCGACATCTTCGCGCATGCCGGTCTGACCGTCGCCGAGATCGACGCGTGGGAGCTCGCGCTGAGCGAAGCGGCCGGCAACGCGGTCAGATACTGCCGGCCGGAAGCATCGGACCTCGCCATCCGGGTCGATCTCCTCCTGTCGCGCGATCGGGTCGAGGTGCGAGTCAACGACCACACGGCCGGATTCGATTGGCCCGTGGAGGCGGAGCTCCCGCCGGACGACAGCGAATCGGGCCGTGGGATCTTCCTCATCCAGAACCTGACGGACGAGTCGCGCTACCTGCGAGGACGCGGCGAGAACTGCCTGGTCCTCCGCAAACGGCGAAGCCCGCTCTTGGAGGCGGCACCGCACGACCCGGCCAATGAGCTGCGCGACGCGCGGCACACGCTCGACCTGATGACGGAGGAGCTCGCCTCGTCCTACGAGAGCCTGTCCGCCATCTTCCGTTTCACCGGCGAGCTCCAAGGCGGCGTCAACGCCGAGGAGTTCATCCCGCGCTGGCTCGGCGAACTGCTCGTCATCACGGAAGCCGACTGGTTTGTCCTGCGGCTCGTGGACGACGCTTCCAGGCGATTGAGGGTGGCGGCGACCTCCGTCCCGGATTGGAGCGACGGGACGGGCGCGCTGGAAGCCGCCCAGGGCCGCGCGGAATCTGCCGAGACGCAGGCGGTGTCACGTCGGAGCGATGTCTGGTTCGATTCCGCCATGCCGCTCGCGCCGGGAGATCCGCTCGCCGGCCCGGCGCGGAGCGGCTGCGGTCTCGCCCATCCGCTCTTCGCGAAGGATGCGCTGGTGGGCGTGCTCAGCATCGGTCGCCACGACGCCCTGCGCCCGTTCCAGGCCGGACAGGTCAACGTGATCCAGACCTTCGGCGACTTCCTCGGCCTGCAGATCCGCAACACGCAGCTCCAGGAGGGACAGCTGCGCGCCCGGGTGAACACGCGCGACCTCGAGATCGCCTCCAACCTCCAGAGGGCCCTGCTTCCCGAACGGCTGCCGTCCGTCGCCCGGGCGACCCTAAGCGGATATTACCGCAGCGCACGGGAGATCGGCGGCGACTACTACGACGCGCTCCCGGTGGGCGACGACGACATGCTGCTCGTGGTGGCGGACGTGATGGGCAAGGGCCTGCCCGCCGCTCTCTTCGCTTTCATGTTCCGGAGCTTGGTCCGGGCCCGGCGGGAACTGGCGTCGCGGCCGGGCGAGTTCCTTGCCTGGCTCAACCAGAACCTCTTCCAGGAGCTCGACCGGGCCGAGATGTTCATCACCGCGCAGCTCGCGTTCCTCGATTCCGCCACCGGCGAGATCCGGGTCGCCAGTGCCGGGCATCCGCCGATGCTGGTCGCCAGCCCGGAGGGGTTGGTGACCGAGATCCCCGCCAGCGGCCCGCCGCTGGGCATCCTCGCGGACGCGGTGTTCG
>CANGMH010000268.1 GCA_947454005.1 Verrucomicrobiota bacterium | reverse complement strand
TGCAGACGGCTCTGGGCGGGCTGACCGGCTCGGAGGTCCGGATCGGCGCCGTGGAGTACGGGATGTACCGGGGGACCTTGCGGATCTCGGGCCTCGTTGTCGGGAACCCGCCCGGTTTCGGCGGTACGCCGTTGCTCGACCTGCCGGAGCTCTACCTGGAATCCGATCCGTCTTCCGCGGCGACCGATGCGGTCCGCTTCAAGAAGGCCCGCATCGACTTGGCCGAGGTCTCCATCGTGGTCGACGCCCAAGGCCGCACGAACATCCATTCGCTCGGCTGGAACCTGGAAGAGCTCCAGAAGCGACAGAAGGAGAAGGGTTCGAGGACCGTCGCGCGGTTCGGAGGGATCGATGAACTCACCGTCTCGTTGGGGAAGATCACGTCCATCGACCTGCGTCCGCCGGCCCGGACGAACACGATCGTGCTCGGGCTCCGCGACGAGAAGCTCCGGAACGTCCGTTCCTTGGCCGACCTCACCCCGCTCCTCTTCAAGCTGGTCCTCGGCGGTGCCTTCAACGCCTTCGCTCCCGGCCGCTGACGGCGCGGGAGCATCGGACAGGAGATGAGAGGGCCCGCGCCGCGGCTCAGATCACGCGATCCATCAACGGCTCGCCGCGGAGGAAGAGCGCCAGGTTCCGCACGAAATGCCGGACCGAGGCCTTCGACTCGTCCGAATGCCCGCCGGCGACGTGCGGCGTGATGAAGCAGCCCGGCTCCGCCCAGAGCGGATGCCCGTCCGGCAACGGCTCCGGCTCGGTGACATCGAGCCATGCCGCGCCGATCCGGCGCGAGCGGAGCGCGTCCAACAGCGCGTCCTGGTCCACGGTGGCACCGCGTCCGATGTTGTAGAACGCGGCGCCGGACTTGAACGCCGCGAAGCGCTCGCGGCCGAAGAACGACCGCGTCTCCGCGCTTTCCGGCAAGATATCGACCACGTGGTCCGCCGTGCCCAGGGCTGCCGCCAGACCGGCCTCGCCGACGACCGGCACGCCCTCGTCGCCGCGCTCCCGCCGCCGATACGCCAGGATCCGGGCGCCGAACGGGCGCAGCAGCTCCGTCAACCGACGTCCGATGGCGCCGTATCCGACGATGAGCACGGTCTCGTCGCGCAAGGTCCCGCTGCCCGCCCGGAGCCGCCGCCACGCGTCGGTGCCGCTCGCCGCGCGGGTCGCCAAGCCCAACGGCAGCATCCGCGCGTGCGCCAGCATGAAGCCCAGCACGTGGACGGCGCAGGCCTCGTCGTAGACCGCCGAGCTGTTCGAGACCAGGAGCCCGCGACCCTCGGCGTGGGCACGGAACGCGTCCGTGTCGTAGCGGGTGATCCCGGCGGAGCTGACATGGACCCACCGCAAGCGCGGCGCGTCCGCGATGGCCGCGGTCTCCGGTTGCCCGAAGGCGATGTCCACCGTGGCGAACTGCGGGTCGCGCTCGCCCTGCACGAGGACCGACGCGGCGGGCTTGGCCGGGAAGACCAGCTCGTGCCCTATGGTGCCCGCGCGCAGCAGGTCCATCGCATCGGCCGGCATGGCGCGGTCGACATAGATCCGGAGGGGTTCCATCGATGGGACGCTACCGGCGGACCTGACGGTCTGCCAAGCAGACTCCCGCCGACCGGCAGGAGCACGGCTGGCATCACCGCAGTCCCTCGTCCCGGGACCGGAAGGTCGGCCCCGGATCCGGCCGACCGGTCACTTCGCCATCGGCCACCCGGCTGCGACCAGCGCCTTGTGCCCGCCGACGAGGGAGGACACGCGGGTGTATCCCATCTTCTGCGCCGCATCGCAGGTCAACGCGCTGCGGTAGCCGCCGCCGCAGTACATCACGATCTCCGTGCCGGGGTCCGGCACGCGCTTCTCGAGGTCGCGCTCGAGGATCCCCTTGCCGAGATGTTGCGCCTGCACGGCGTGGCCGGCCGCCCATTCGCTCTCCTCGCGAACATCGAGGAGCACCACGCCGGGACCGGCCGCCAGCCGTTCGCGGAGTTGTTCGATGGTCACCTCGCGGACACGGGTCAGGGCATCGTCGACGAGCTTCAGGAAACCGGGGCTATGTTGCATGCGCGGAGCTTTCCCCGGCCGGAGCGAGCGGTTCAACGTTGAACGTTGCGGCGGCGTCCCGGAACCTACGGCCGACATGGACGTCATCCAACTCGACGCGCAGCCCGCGTTCATCACGAAGGACAGCTCGGAGATCCGCGAACTGCTGTCGCACCGCAACTCGGCCGTGCGCAACCAGAGCCTCGCCGAGGCACGTCTCCCCGCGGGCAAGTCGACCGACGAGCATTACCACGCGAAGTCGGAGGAGATCTACTACATCACCCACGGCACCGGCCGGATGCGCATCGAGGGCGAGCTGCGCGAGGTCGGGCCCGGCGACGCCATCGCCATCCCGCCCGGGAAACGCCACAAGCTGTGGAACACCGGGACCGACACGCTCCGCTTGCTCTGCTGCTGCTCCCCGGCCTATGAGCACGGCGACACGATCATCACCGAGTGACGCCATGACCCCCTCTTCCATCCGACTGTTCATCAAACCGGGTTGCCCATGGTGCGACGAGGCCATCGAGTGGCTCGACGACCACGAGATCTCCTACGAGAAGCTCGACGTCATCCGCGACGCGGCGGCGCGCCACGAGATGCTCGACCTCACCGGCCAATCCAAGGCCCCTTGCATCGACGTCGACGGTCACGTCCTCGCCGATTTCGGCGCGAACGAACTGGAGGCCTGGTGGGCAAAGATGGGCTTCGAGCCGAAGCTCTGAACCAAGACGCCGGTCCCCGCCGGCCGGTCCGTCCGCACGGGCCCCGGGACAGGTCACGTCCCGAGGGCGCACAAGGCCGCGGTGGGGATGCAGGTCGGGAATGGATGTCGCTCGGCAGGGACGGACCACCTGCTCGCGATGGCGTTGTTCAACCGGGATCGGAAGATCTTCGCCCGGCCTCCGAGAGGCCATCGACGCCGCGCCGCTCCGTTGACGCGCCGGAGTCCGCCGGTAGCTTCCCGCCGCTCATGGCACGCGAACCCAAGAAGACAGCAGCGACCGAGGCACCGGCCCCTGGTTGCATCCGGCTCCGCGGTGTGCGCCAGAACAACCTCAAGGGCTTCGACCTCGACCTTCCGCTCGGCAAGCTCGTCGTGGTCACCGGTCTGAGCGGTTCGGGCAAGAGCTCGCTCGCCTTCGACACCCTCTACGCCGAGGGACAGCGCCGATACATCGAGACGTTCACGCCGTACGCGCGCCAGTTCTTCGACCGCATGGACAAGCCGGCGGTCGACCGCATCGAGAACATCCCGCCCGCCATCGCCATCGAGCAGCGCAACGCCGTCCGCACCACCCGCAGCACCGTCGGCACCATGACCGAGGTCTGCGACCACATGAAGGTGCTGTGGCCGCACGCCGCGCGTCTCCATTGCCAGAAGTGCGGCGGACCCGTGCGGAAGGAACCGCCGCAGGTCGTGTGGTCCGAGATGTCCGGCCTCGCGTCCCGGAACCCGGTCCCGAGGACCAAGGCCGACCCAGGCGCCGATGCGCGGGCCTCCGATGTGCTGGTGACGTTCGACCTGGCGCTGTCCGAGAAGCTGCCGGTCGCGGAACAGCTCTCGATGCTGGCGAAGCAAGGGTTCCAGCGGGTGCTCGTCGGCGACCGGGTGGTCCGCGTGGATGAGGCCGCCGCGCTGCTATCGCCTTTGCCGACGCGGCTCATCGTCGTCGTCGACCGCGTGAAGCCCGTCCCGGCGGACCGCTCCCGCTTCATCGAGGCCTGCGAGCAGGCCTATCTCTTCGGGCACGGCAAGCTGACCCTGCACGGACCGATGCCGGGCGATGAGCGGCGTTTTTCGGCCGGTTTCCACTGCGCGACCTGCGACATCGACCACAAGGAGCCGACGCCCGCGTTGTTCTCGTTCAACCATCCGATCGGCGCCTGCCCGGCCTGCAAGGGGTTCGGGCGGATCATCACCATCGACCTCGGGCTCGCCCTTCCCGACCGATCGAAGACGCTCGCCGAAGGCGCCGTGAAACCGTGGCAGACCGAGACCGGCAAGCAGTGCCAGGACGACATGGTCCGCGCCGCCAAGAAGGCCCGCGTGCCCATGCACGTGCCCTTCCACCAGTTGTCGGCCGGGCACCAGCGCTGGGTGCTCGAGGGCGACGACGGCTACATCCCCGATGATCCGGACCACTCGTGGCCGAAGCTCTGGTACGGCGTGAGGGGCTACTTCCGCTGGCTGGAGAGCAAGGCGTACAAGATGCACGTCCGCGTGCTCCTCGCCCGGTACCGCAGCTACACCACCTGCCCGACCTGCGCCGGGAAACGGTTCAATCCGGATTCGCTCCAGTTCCGGATGGAGATCCCCGGCCGCGGGTCGCTGACGCTCTCCGATTTCTACTCGCTCCCGGTGCGCGACGCGCTCGCGGTCATCGAGGAACTCGCCGTCCGCCACCGATCGGCCCCGGGCTCCGGGCCGTCCTCGAAGGACCCGTTCGCGGTCGTGCTGGGCGAGGTCCGGGCGCGGCTTGGTTACCTCGCCGAGGTCGGCCTCGGTTATCTGACCCTCGATCGCGCCACCCGGACGCTCAGCGGAGGCGAGACCGAGCGGGTGAACCTCACCACCTGCCTCGGCACGCGTTTGGTCAACGCGCTGTTCGTGCTCGACGAGCCGAGCGTGGGCCTGCATCCGCGCGACACCAACCGCCTCGTGCGCATCCTCCATCGGCTCCGCGACGCGGGGAACACCGTCGTCGTCGTCGAGCACGAGGCGAGCGTCATGCGCGCAGCCGACCAGCTGGTCGATATCGGCCCGGGCCATGGCGAGAGCGGCGGTCGCGTGGTGTTCCAAGGAAGTCCCGCGGAACTCGCGTCGGCGAAGGGTTCGTTGACCGCTGCCTATCTCTGCGGAGCGCGTCGGATCGAGGTCCCCGAGCGGCGTCCGGTCGCGTTGGAAGGCGTCGCGCTGGAGCCGGACGAAGCCGGGTCCGCCGGCGCCGCGGACCCAGAGCACGCTTTCGCAGCCGAAGGGGCTCCCGTCTACCGCGTCGCACCCCTTCCGGGCCGAGGCCGGCCCGCGGGACCGCGCGGCTCCGCGCCCGTGCTCCGGCTCGACCACGCCGCCGCGCACAACCTGCGCGACCTTTCGGTCGAGATCCCGCTCGGTCGGCTGGTGGTGGTCAGCGGCGTCAGCGGATCGGGCAAGACCACGCTCATCCGCGAGGTGCTGTTGCCGCTGCTGCGCTCCAAGACGGGCGCCGCCGACGCCACCGCGGCGCTCGCCGACGAGGTGGACAACGAATCGCTCGACGAGGCCCGCGCCGGGCTCCAGTCCGCCACGCTCACCGGAACCGAGCATCTCGGCGCCGTGGTGCTGGTGGACCAGACCTCGCTCGGCCGCACACCGCGCTCGAACCCCGCGGTGTACATCGGGGCGTTCGAGGACATCCGCGACTTTTTCGCCGCGTCCGACGCCGCCCGGGAACGCGGCCTCGATGCCAGCGCGTTCAGCTTCAACTCGGCGAAGGGCCAATGCGGACGCTGCCGCGGCGCGGGCTTCGAGAAGATCGAGATGCAGTTCCTCAGCGACATCTTCATCCGCTGTCCCGAGTGCCACGGCCGACGCTACCGCGAGCACATCCTCGACGTGAAGATCGGTGCCGCCGGTGCCAAGCCGGCGCTCCCGGACCTCGGAACGGGGACTTCGGCCGTCGCGTGGTCGATCGCCGACCTGCTGGATGCGACCGTCGAGGACGCATCGGCATTCTTGTCGCGGTTCTCCGGATCCAAGCCCGCGCAACGCGCCGTCACCAAGCTCCGGCTCCTCGTCGAGGTCGGGCTCGGATACCTCCGTCTCGGCCAACCGATCAACACCCTGAGCGGGGGCGAAGCCCAGCGGCTCAAGTTGGTGAGCCACCTCGCGGGATCCGCCGCCGACGCGGGCACCGCTGCGCGG
>CANGMH010000267.1 GCA_947454005.1 Verrucomicrobiota bacterium | reverse complement strand
GTCTCCGGTCGCGCGATGGAAAGACGCCGGGCGAGACGCTCGGTCGTGGCGAGGTCGACCTTGAAGGTCTTCAGGTCGCGGTTGTTCACGCCGATCAGACACGCGCCGCAGCGGAGGGCCCGCTCGAGCTCCGTCTCGTCGTGGACCTCGACCAACGTGGTCAGGCCAGCGGCGTCGGCGAGCGCGTGGAAGTGGGCGAGCTGGTCGTCGGTCAGGATGGCGACGATGAGCAGGATGGCGTCCGCGCCCCACTCGACGGCCTCGAGGATCTGGCGCTCGTCGATGATGAAGTCCTTGCGCAGCAGCGGCAGCGGGACGGCGGCGCGGATGGCCCTGAGATATCCGAGCGAGCCTTGGAAGAACTTCTCGTCGGTGAGCACCGAGAGACAGCTCGCGCCGGCGGCCTCGTAACGGAGCGCGATGCGGACGGGATCGAAGTCGGGGCAGATGACGCCGAGCGAGGGCGAGGCCTTCTTCACCTCGGCGATGAGGCCGATGTCGCCACGGCGAGGGGAGGCCAGGGCGCCGAAGAAATCGCGGATGCCGTCGCCGCGCCGATGGACGGCTTCGCGCAACGAGTGGGCGCCGACGGGACCGGCCGGGAGCTTGGCGATCTCGATCTGCTTCTGGGCGACGATGGTGTCGAGGATGTTCATCAGGACCGGCGGCGGAGGGCGAACGGTTCGGGTCAGGGCATCGATTTCTGGATGGCGGCAGGATCCGTGGGCGGAGTTGTGCTCGGGGTGCCGGTGCGGGTCAAGCGCGTCGCCTCGCGGGGATGCGACCCGGGGCGGCGGACCCTCCGGAGGCGGAGGCCGCCCGCGGAACCATCAGACCGCGACCATCGCCTTGAGCACGCCGTTCTCCGGTTTCAGCCAACTTGGAAAGGCCTCGATCATGCCGTCCATCGGAGCGCGATGGGTGATCCAGGTGCCGGTGTCGATCAGGCCGTCCTCGATCAGGCGGATGATCCGGATGAAGTCCGGCGGGAGCGCGTTGCGGCTGGCCATGAGGGTCAGCTCGCGGCGGTGCATCACCGGAGCGTGGAGGAAGGCGAGCTCCTGCTGCGTGATGCCGACGTACACGAGCCGTCCGGCGAACGCGCAATATCCCAGGGCCTGGCTCATGGACTTGGCGCTGCCCGTGGCGTCCACGACGACGTCGGCGAGCTGGCCGCCGGTCAGCTCGGCGAGCCGTTCCAGTTCTTTGCCGTCGCCTGTGGCGAGGATGGTGTCGGGCACGCCCATCTTCTCCCGCACGAAGGCGAGCCGGCCTTCGTTCATGTCCATGACGATGGTCTTCGCGCCGCTGAGTTTGGCGAACTCGACGACGGAGAGCCCGATCGGGCCCGCGCCGATGACGAGGACGTGCTCGCCGGGCTTCGGGTTGCCGCGAGTGACCGCGTGGCAGCCGATGGCGAGCGTCTCGACCAGCGCCAGCGCCTCGTAGCCGAGCTTGGCCGAGACGTGGAGCTTGCGGGCCGGGAGCACGATCCGGTCGGTGAGGCCGCCGTCGGTCATCACGCCGAGCGTGAGGTTGTGCTCGCAGCAGTTGGTGTGTCCGGTGCGGCACGCGTGGCAGCGCTGGCAGTTGAGATAGGGCTCCACGGCGCAGCGGTCGCCCGGACGGACGTTGGTCACGCCTTCGCCGACCGCCAGCACCTCGACGCCCAGCTCATGGCCGGGGATCCGCGGATAGGAATAGAACGGCATCTTGCCGAGGTACCCGCCGAGGTCGGTGCCGCAGATGCCGACCTGGTGGACGCGCAGCAGCGCCTCGCCCGGCCCGGGCGCGGCGGGCTCGGCGATGTCGATGACGCGGAACGACTGCGGCTGCTGGAGCTGGATGGCTTTCATGGAAGGTCGTGCCGGATCGGTTCAGGCGAGCACGCGTTCCAGCAGCTGGTTCATGCGCTTCAGCATCGCGCGCGGATCCTCGAGCACGCCGGCGGCGACCCGCGCGCTGTCGAGCACCTGCTCCGTGACCTCGGCCGCGAAAGCCGGGTCCTTCTGCCGCATCGCCTCGAGGCGGGCGATGATCGGATGGGCCGGGTTGATCTCCAGGTCTTGCTGGGCCGGGGCGATCGCCTCGTCGTCTTTCTTCATCGCCTTGAGCATCCGGCGCATGGAGTTGGTCATGTGGCGGTCGGAATCAACGACGACCGCGGGGCTGTCCACGAGGCGCTGCGAGACGCGCACCTCGCCGATCTTGTCGCCGAGGGACGTCTTGATCCATTCGGCGAGGCCCTTGGCGGTGGCCTCGTCGAGCGCGCCCTCTTTCTTGGGCTCCTTGAGGTCAAGTTCGGCCTTCTCGGCGGCCTTGAGCGTCTTGCCGTCGAACTCGCGCAGGTGCTCCATGACGAACTCGTCCCACGCGTCGAACAGGAACAGCACCTCGAACTTCCGTTCGCGGAAGACCTCGTGGTACGGGCTGCTCTCGGCGGCCTCGCGGTTCGGCGCCATGAGGCAATAGATCTCGGTCTGCTCGGCCGGCATGCGCTTCACGTACTCGGCGAGCGAGGTGAGCTTGCCCTTCTCCACCGCGGACGATTCATAGCGCAGCAGTTTCCCGAGTGCTTCCTTGTGGGTGAAATCGGTGACGATGCCCTCCTTCAGGAAGCGCTGGTACGCGGCGTAGAACTTCTCGTAGGCGGCCGGGTCCTTCTCGGCGGTCTCGTCGAGGAACTTGAGGAACCGGCTGGTCAGGACCTTGTTGAGGCGCTGGAGCAGCGAGGTGTCCTGCATGGTCTCGCGGGAGATGTTCAGCGGGAGGTCCTCGCTGTCGACCACGCCCTTGAGGAAGCGCAGCCACTCGGGGAAGAGCCCCTTGGCCTTGGCCTGGATCAGGACCTTGCGGCAGTAGAGGTTCACCTCCTGCTCGACGCGGCCCATGCCCATGGTCTCGAGGTTGTGCTGCGGGACGAACAGGAGCGCCTGGATGGCGATCGGCGCGTCCGCGGTGAAATGGAGGCGGAGCAGGGGCTTCTCGTGGTCGTGCCCGATGAACTGGTAGAACTCGTCGTACTCCTCGTCCTTGATCTCGTTCTTCCCGCGGGCCCACAGCGCCTGGACGGTGTTGACCTTCGATCCGTTCAGCTCGATGGGGAACGGAACGAAGCTCGAGTAGCGCTTGATCACCCGCTCGATCGTCCCGGCCTGGGCGAATTCCTTCGACTCGTCCTTCAGCTCCAGCGTGATCCTGGTGCCGCGCGGCAGCTCGCCTTCCGCCGGCGTGATCTCGTAGCCGCCGGTGCCCTCGCTGATCCAGCGCCAACCGCTCTCGCCCGCGGCCCACGACCGGCTCTCCACGGTGACGCGTTTGGCCGCCATGAAGGCCGCGTAGAACCCGACGCCGAACTGGCCGATCAGCCCGACATCCGGTTTCTTGTCGGCCGCGATCTGCTTGAGGAAGGCCTTGGTGCCGGAGTGCGCGATCGTCCCGAGGTTCTTCACCATCTCGTCGTGCGTCATTCCGATGCCGGTGTCGGTGAACGTAAGGGTCCCGGCGGCCTCGTCGGAGGAGAGCGCGATGGCGGCGGGGATGTCCGGCTGGAGGATGGCCGAGCCCGAGGCCTGGGTGAACCGCAGCTTCTCGCAGGCGTCCGCGGCGTTGGAGACGAGCTCCCGGACGAAGATCTCTTTGTCGGTGTAGAGGGAGTGGATGACGATGTCCAACAGCTGCTGGATCTCGGCTTGGAACGTGTGCTTCTCGGTCGCGCTCATAGGTCGGCGTAGGAGTAGGAAACGATCCGGGGTCCGTCAAGGAAGGCATGGACCGCGCGAGCAGATATGGGGGATCCGCCCGCGGGGATCTTGGTGGATTGACCGCGGGGCCTTGGGCACAGTCGGGTCCTTCGAGATCGCGATGCGGACGCTCCACCTCTATCTGTTGCGGCAACTGTCGGCCACCTTGGTGGTCACGGTGGGGGTGTTCACATTGGTCCTGTTGCTCGGCAACGTGCTGCGCGAGGTGCTCGACCTGATGGCCAGCGGACAGGCGTCGTTCGCGCTCGCGGCGAAGGCGGTCGGCCTGCTCATCCCGTTCGTGCTGGCCTTCTCGCTGCCCATCGGGTTGCTCACGGCCTCTCTGCTGGTGTTCGGGCGTTTCAGCGCCGACCAAGAGCTCACGGCGGTGCGCGCCGGCGGGATCAGCCTGGTAACCCTGGTGCTGCCGGTGGTGGTGCTGTCGGTGCTGCTCTGCGGGGTCTGTGCCGTGGTGAACATGGAGGTCGCCCCGGCCTCGCGCGTCGCGTTCAAGGCGCTCCGGGATTCCGTGCTCCGCGACCCCAAGGCGCAGTTCATCCCCGAGGGACGCTACGTGGCGTTGGGCCCGGACCTGACCCTCTTCGCCCACGAGGTCCGCGGCCGCGAGCTGAGCGACGTGCTCATCAGCGGGACGACCAACCTCGTGAAAGGCGGCGTGACCAACCGGGTGCCGAGCCTGGAGGTCTGGGCCGCGACCGCGGAGCTCGTACTAAGCAACGCCTTCCCGTCGATGCTCGTGCTCCGCAAAGTGCAGGGGCTCGTCCTCACCGGCGACGACCTGCAACCGTTCTACACGGAGGAGATCCCGTACGCGCTTCCTCCCCAGCGGACATCCGGACAGGGGCTCAAACTGAACGAGATGACCTTCTCGCAACTGCGCGCCGAACGGCGTCTGCGGGCGTCCCAAGGCGTCAATCTTACGCCGGTCGACGTGCAGCTGCACCGGCAGCTGGCGTTCTCGTTCGCCTGCGTCAGCTTCACCTTGGTGGGGATCCCGCTCGGCATCCGCGCGCATCGCCGCGAGACCAACATCGGCATCGCGGTCGCGCTGCTGCTGCTCACGGTCTACTACAGCTTCGTGATCCTCGGCCAAGCGCTCGAAGCCCGCCCGGACCTCCATCCGGAGCTGATGTTCTGGATCCCCAATTTCCTGTTCCAAGGCATCGGCGGGGCGCTGTTGTGGCGGGCGGACCGCGGGGTCTAGGCGGACGTCGTCGTCGCGCCTAAGGCCTTGATGATCCGACGCAGCGTGGCCGGAGAACGTCGGACGGAGAGCGCGCACTCCCGTACCCGCAGCACGCGCCATCCCCGCTGCCGCAGCGCCCGCGTCTGGAAGACGTCGCGCTCGCGGTTGCGGTCCACCTTGGTCCGCCAGAAGGCGCTCTGTGTCTTCGGGCTCCGGTAGCAGCGCGGACAGCCGTGCCAGAAGCAGCCGTCCACGAACACGGCGAGCTTGGCGGACGGGAACACGAAATCCGGCCGCACCCTCGGCAGGAACCGGGTGCCGTCGCTGGCGATCGCGGTGCCGGGACGCAGGCCCTTCAGCAAGATCGTGAGATGCCGACGCCAGCCGGTGAGGCCGGCCGCCCGCAGCATCCGCGCGAACGACAGCTCGGTCCGCTCGTTGCCGCGGGCCCGGATGCGCGACATCGCCGCCGAACGCTCGGCTTGGGTGAGGACGTCCACGTCAGGCCTCCGCGACGGAGCGCGCCAGCGACAAGCCGAGCCGCGTGATGATCTCGGTGACCAGCGCGTTGCCCATGAAGAACGCGCGCTTGCCGTCGGTGATGCGCGGGATCGCCGTGTGGTCGTCGGGAAAGGTGTTGATGCGTTCCAACTCGACAGGAGTGAGCCGGCGGTAGCGTCCGGCCGGTGTCTGCACGACATGCTTGAAGCGCGACGGCGTGGGGCCGCCTTCGCCGGTGATGATGGTGCGCGCCGGCCGGTCGGTCGGATCCGGGAAGGGCAGCGCGCCTTCGTCGTAGGTGTAGGTCACGCCGTTGCGCTTCGTCCTCTCGAGGCTCTTGGCGCCCTTCGCGAACCTCCAGTCGGGCAGGTCGGATTTCGCGATGAAGAACTGCGGCGGGACCTGTTCTTCCGGCAGCAGGAGGTCGCCGAGCGTGCGCCGCGGTCCGGTGTGGTCGGCTACGGTCTTCGTGGTGAGCACCTCGCGGCCGCAGAGCACCCCGGTGTTGGCGAACGGGCTGGTGTCCCG
>CANGMH010000266.1 GCA_947454005.1 Verrucomicrobiota bacterium | reverse complement strand
GTTCTGCTTCGTCTTTTTGCGGCTGTAGGTGATGAGGCGGTTGGTCCAATCGACATCGGCTGCGGTCAAGCCTGCCACGTCCGAGCTACTTCCGCCGGTGTGCCAGCAAAGAGCGTAGAACGCACGCCGCTCCGGGTTCAGTTCACGTTCAATGATCCGAGCATGCTCCTCTGCTGAAATCGCTCGCTTCGGCTTGTGTCGCACCTTCGGCCACCGCTTCTTCGGCAGGATCGGCTTCGGCAGCCAGCTGCAATCCACAGCAAAGTTCTGAAAGCGGCGGAGGTAGGTGTTGGTGGAAACCGCGCCCCGGTTGAGGGCATTGAAGATGTCTTCGGCATTGGTCCGAAGAAGGGGGAGCTTCAGGAGGGAGGCGATGGCCTTGTCCTTGCCCGCTCGCTCAATGCGAACCCGAGTCGATGAGCCTTCGGGATGGGTTGAAGCGTAAGTACCGATGACGTCAGCCCATGTCCGCTTCTCAGCCTCGGGATCGGCTGCGCCAAGGTAGGCGACGCCGACCCGGAATGAACGGTCGGGACTCTCGGCCGCTTCGTTTTTGGCCTGCCAGAGACGGGTGGCTTCGGCTTTGTTCGTCGTCTTCAGGCTCGTCTGCCGAAGAGTGACCGTGTCCTCGATGTAGTAGGTTCTGTACGCGCCCTTCAGAAAGAGGCGGTACCGATGGCTTCTGGTGTTTGTCTTCTTCATGGCCAACATCTTGGCGATGCTGGCCGACGTCCGTTAGCCCTGTCTGGACACCAACTGCCGGAAGGTGGAGGAAGGTGGTCCAGTCGCCTCGGCACTGACGAATCCACTGACGAATGCAGTGGATGTGGGGCGTTTTGCCCAGAAAATCCTCGGTTTCCTAAGGAAAGAGGATTGGAGGCGAGGGTCGGAATCGAACCGACGATGCAGCTTTTGCAGAGCCGTGCCTTACCACTTGGCTACCCCGCCTAACGCCGGATGAGCGGCGTCAACGCGGGCCGACATTCGCGGGAAGCATGGCGAGGGTCAAGCTTGGCACTTCTCAGCCGATCGGATGGGGGCGGACATCTGCATCCCCAGGTCTTCACCCGGCGGTCGCGCCGACTTGCCGTCGGCGCCGTGCGAGATGAAGTCCGCGCATGTCGGAACTGGGGCGCAGGGAGGCCCGGAGAAGTCCGCTTTTCCGGCGGAGAGCGGATCGTCGCTGGATCCGATCGCCGTGTGCCCGCCCCGGACCAAGGCTCGCTTCCGCGTGGCCGGACGCTAGCCTCCGCCGATCCATGAACTCCCCGTCGACGTCCTGGTCCCGTCGGGTGCGCACGTTTGCCGCGCTCGTGTTCGCCGTCGCGAGCGTCGGTTGGTCGACGGTCACCCTGCGCGGGTGGTTGGCCGAGAGACGCGACGAAGCGGGCGCGGACCGGTCCGCGCGAGGTGACCGCGGCCGCTGGCGCGAACCGGAACCCGACGGACCGCCGGCCCCGACACCGGTCAAGGCCCTGGCCGCCCTCAAGTCCCGGACCCCGGTCCAGGAACTCACGGACTCCGTGCTCTTCGACATGACCCGGATCTGGACCGTGCACATGCGTTTTTCGCCGGACCAGTGGACCGCCATCGAGCCGCAGCAGACGGAGGCGGCCGATTGGCCGAGGGGACCCGATGGCCGTGTCCAGTTGCGCAATCCTGCCGCCACCCGCAACGGCCTCGCCGGTGTCCGCGGCATCGAGTTCGGATGGGTGCGGGCGACATTGGAGTTCGAGGACCGCACGTTCGAGGACGCGGCGGTCCGCTACAAGGGCAACGGCACCTATCTGCGGTCCCAGCGGTCGATGAAGCGGCCGTTCAAGGCGGACCTGGACAAGTTCGCCAAGGGTGCGTCGCTGGCCGGGCACAGGACGCTCAACTTCGCCAACCTCGCCGTGGACGATTCGAGCATGCACGACGCTCTGGGCTACGAGCTCTTCCGGGCCGCGGGCGTCCCGGCCCCACGGACCGCCTACGCCCGGCTCTTCGTGACCACCAACGCGGTGCCGCCGGCCTATCTCGGCGTGTACGCTTTGGTCGAGAACATCGACGGCGATTTCGCGGCTTCGAGATTCGGGACGCGGAAGGGGGTCTTCTTCAAACCGGTGACGACCGAGCTGTTCTCCGACCTCGGCGACGACTGGACCGCATACGACCGCATCTACGACCCGAAGACCAAGCCGACCTCGGAACAGAAGGCCCGGGTGATCACCTTCGCCAAGCTGCTGAGCCACGCGGACGACGCGACCTTCGCGGCGAAGGCCGGGGATTTCATCGATATGGACGAGTTCGCGCGCTTCCTTTCGGTGATGGTCCTGCTCTCGAGCTACGATGGCTTCTTGAACAACGGCCAGAACTTCTACCTGTGGCTGGGCCCGGGGGGCGGGCGGTTCCAGTTCCTGCCGTGGGACCTCGACAACGCGTGGGGCAAGTTCGGCATGACCGGCTCCGCGACCGACCGCGCCCAGGCCAGCATCGCGCATCCTTGGATGGGACGGCACCGGCTGCTGGAGCGGATGATGGAGGTCCCGGCGTTCCAGGACCGATACCGGAAGGTCCTGCAGGAGCTGATGGCCACGGCGTTCGTGCCGGAGCGGCTGCACCGTCGGGTCGACGAGATGGCGGCGTTGCTGCGTCCCGCGCTGGCGGAGGAATCGCCGCGGAAGCTGGCGCGCTTCGAGACCGCGGTCACCGCGACCCAGATCGAAGACGCGACGGACCGCGGAGGGGGCGGACGGGGCGGTTGGAACCGGTCGCCGCATCCGCTGAAGTGGTTCATCGCGGAACGCGCGCGTTCCGTCGCCGAACAGCTGGCCGGCAGATCGGAAGGCGTCCTGATCGAGGGCAGATGGTGATCCGGCCGGGGATCGCGGCTCTTCCGTCGGCGGTGATCGTCATGGCATGACCCGTAGCCGGGCCGGAAAGATTTTTGCGGGCCAAAAATCTTCCACCGGACCGGTGTAATGCGGAAGGATCCTCCGGCGTCATCGACCCTAGCCGCGCATGTCACCGGTCATTCGATCCACTGCCCCGTCCGCGGGCGCGCCCCTGTCGGGTCCCAAGCGAGGGATCCGGCTGCTGGCCGTCGGTCAGTTGACCTGGGCGGCGGCCAAGGCGCTCGGTTCCGGGCCGGATACGACGGCCGCTGTGGACGTGCTCTTCCCGCCGACCTGGGAAACCTGGGCCGTCCGCCCCGTCGCGCCCGTCGCGGCGGTGCAGGACGTCCCTGGACTGCTTCCTCTCGTCCGTCGCGCCGAGGTGGCGCTCACGTTGGTCCCGCCCGGTCCGCTCGCGGTCGGCGTGGACCTCGGGGCGATGGGCTACGCGTCGGTGCGGGTGGCGAACGCGCCGGTGAAGACCCCGTCGTCCGGATCGCCGGCACCGTCGGGAACGGCGGTCCCGGACCTCGGCGACACGGAGATCGAGCGGGACATGCGGTACGCGTCGATGCCTCGCCGGGGCATCGCCCGCGCCGGTGTGCCGAGGCCCCAGGACTTCGGCGCGGGCATGGTCGGTTTCTCGCTCCAGACCTCGGGTGAGGTGCTCACATCGCAGGAGACGGCCGTGGTCGCGTCCGCCGGTGTGTCCGGACCGGAGTTCCGTTTCCGGATCACCTTCGAGACCGACGAGGTCCCGTCGCCGGGCGGGTTCTTCGACTCCATCACCGTCGGATTGCGCGGCGGGAGCGGTCCGACCGCGACCTTGGCGACCGTCGACGCGTTCGGCATCACGCCGGCGCCGTCGACTCCAGGCGGGATGTTCCTGGATGCCGCCGCGGTCACCTACGAATCGACCCCGGTGGGCCCGGGGTCGTTGCTGGCCGGCGGACAGAACTACGACGTGACGGTCGTCCTGCCGGCAGGCCTTGCGGGCCCGGGCGTGCTCCTGGTGGTGACGCTCGATTTCTTCGACAACCAGAACGGAATCGCCTCCAAGGCGACCATCCAGGTGCCGACGGCGGTCCCGGAGCCGGGGCAGGTGGGGTTGTTGCTGACCGGGTTGGCGGTCTTGTCGTGGACGAGGAGGGGGAAGACATGAGGGCGCGCGGTCGGATCTTCTCCAAGTGGGCGTGGGCGTTCGTCGCTTCGTTCCTCGGGGTCGCGGCATCGGCCGAGACACGGAGCTTCCCGTTGGCGGGCGGCGAGGTCCGGTTGGAGCGGCGGGCGGAGGACACCGAGGTCTTCTTCCGCGCGATGCGGCTGAACCGCGCCACGGACCAGTGGAATGTCGATGTCACCGTCCGCAACCGGGGGGCGCGTCCGTTGACCGGGCTGGTGTTGCTCCGGTTCGAGGCACCTGGCGAGACCGCCGGGATCGCCAAGCCGGACGGCGTGGACCCGGAGGGCAAGGCGTTCATCGATCTCACGCCGAGATTGGCCAAGGGCCAGCTCGCGGCCGGGGCGGAACTGCCGCCGTTCACGCTGGCGCTCGCCAAGACGGCCCGTGCACCGAAGGTCGACGCGGTGGTCTTCGCGACCGCGGCCACGGACGCCGTCACGGGGTCGGGTGTCACCCGCACGCTCGACGCCGTCGGGCTGCCGTTGCCCGGAGCCGGCGCGGGAGGGGTGGTGTCGGAGCGCGGGGGATGGCTCACGCTGTCCGGAGGCGAAGGCGCGGCGATGGTCCGCTTCGATGCTCCGGGACGGTTGCCGGTGTTCCGCTTCGCGGCGACCGGAGCGGGTGTGACGGAGTTGCCACCGCCGCGCCTGACGGTGCGGGCTGCGAGCGACGCTTCCTTGGGCGGAACTTCCGCCCGCGTCACACCGCTCACGCCGCAGACATTGACCGCTCCGCTGCCCCTCGGCTGGAGCCCGTTGGCGGCGGCCTTCGTCGAATTCGCGACCGAGCCTGCCGCGCCGGCGGGCACGGAGTTCACGCCTTCGGCGGCGGTGCTACCGGGCGAGCAAGCGGTCCTCGTGCGCTGGGATGCGGCACGGCCTGCTTGGGAAGTCGTCAGCTTGGTGGCGGGCAAGGGGACCGAACCGGTTCCGGTGACCTTGCCCGGCAGCGGGGCCTTCGCGCTGGTCGTGCCCGATGCCGGAGTGCCGGCGGCGGTGCCGGGCCAGGCTCTGCCCGCGAGTCCGCTGCAGCCGCCCGCGGAGCAACGTTGGACCGCGACCGGCAAGGTCATGCCAGCGAGCCGGCCGGCGAGTCCGCGGCCGGAACAGGTCACCACGTCGGCGCAGGTCGTGTTCCGCTCGACCGCGGGCGCGTTGCCCAGCGGGGTGTCCCTGCGTTGCGCCATCCGCGAGGAATACCTGCTGAGGGACGGTTCACGCCGCGTCCCGCCGCGCTACGAGACCTTCGTGACCGGTCATCAGCGGCCCGGCGACACGGAGGCCGGCACTCTCACGGCCTCGTTCCCGTTGCGGCCGCTGCTGCTGCTGCCGGGCGAGGAGCTGGGCGAGGCGAAGCTCACGGTGGAGGTGCTGGCACCCGGGACGTTCTCGGGCCAACTGCTGACCCCGGCTGGCGGCACGCTGAGCGACGGCGAGGTGCGGCTGGTCGCGCTGGCGGATGTCTTCGCCACGCCGCAGGCCGCCCGGTTGACCGTGCTCGCGCCATCCGACCTGGCGGGAGTCGCCACGGGCGGGCAGGCGCTGGTGGCGGCGTTCGAGCTGGACCTGGCCGGCGTCCGAGCGGGAAAGCGTCTTCTGCCGGCGTTCGCGGCGCAGACGTCGGGCGCGAGCTTCGTGCTGGCCCGCACCGTGTTCACCGAGGGGCTCTACGGCCTGCAACCGGTGGAGCGCTTCGTGAGCGATGCCGCAGGCGGCCTGTCCTCGGTCGAGCCGACGAGCGGCGAACGGTTGCCCGGCGTCGACGGAGGCGGCCAATACCTGCTGCTCCGGGCCCCTGCGCGGAGCGCGCTCGTGAGCGGTGTGGCGCGCGATCGCGCCGGCCGGCCCGCCGCAGGGCTGGTGGTGCGCGTGGGTCCCTGGCTGGCCTTCACCGATGCGGCCGGCCGCTACCAGGTCCTCGCACCCGCCGGGATCGCCGATGTCGGCATCTCCGACCCTCGCACGGGAGATACCGGAAACGCCGGCGTGGCGGTGGCG
>CANGMH010000265.1 GCA_947454005.1 Verrucomicrobiota bacterium | reverse complement strand
GCCCGGTCGTCGATCTCGCCGGCGATGAAATAGGGAAGGCCGCAGTTCGCGAACGAGATGTAGGGTCCTCGCTCGAAGACGTGGATCTCGGCGTGCTCGTCGACGCGCCTGGCCTTGGCGGCCGCCGAAGCGCCGCCCGCCACGCCACCGACCACCAATATGCGACGGGGTTGTTTCATGTCGTCCATTTCGTTGATCTCAGAGAGCGCAAGAAGAGGCCCGGCCGGTGCCGCGGTTCCAAGGCATCCGGGCCAGGAGTATCGCGAGTCCGCATGTGCCCGTGAGGCCGGCGAACAGCAGCCCGGCCCCCATCATCAGGGGCACGATGGCGAAGTACGGGTGGACGGCCAGGGCCAGGACCGAACCGGTCGCCGAGACCGCTCCCACGACGACCTGGACCTGCCGCATCAACGGCAGCACCCGGCGTTGGCCGCGCGCCACGGGCAGGCCGGCATCCATCCATGCCTGGAGACCGCCCTCGACGACGACGCATCCGTCGAAGCCGGCTTTCTTGAACTTCTCCGCCGCTTTGGCCGCCCGCGCCCCGCTCTGGCACAGGACGTAGAGCCGGGCCCCGGGCCGGCTCCTCGCCCCGAGGAACGCGCCGGGATCGAGCTCGTCGAGCGGCACCAACGGCACGCCGTCGATGCGGGCATCCTCATGCTCCGGCCGCGTCCGGACGTCGATGACGTCGCATGCGACGCCGGTGTCGCGCATCCGGGCGAGATCCCGCGGGAGGACGGAGGTTCCGGCTTGGACGGAGGTCATTTTCATGGTATGAATGTATAACCAAATAGGAATATGAAGCAAGCGAAGATCCGCAAGGACCTGACGGCGGAGCAGGTGGAGGACGTGGCCGCGTTGTTCAAGGCGCTGGGCGAACCGATGCGTCTGCGGATCGTCCAGTCGGTCTGCCACGGGCCCCGGAGCGTCGGCGAGATCGTGGAGGCCGTCGGCTCGACGCAGGCCAACGTGTCCAAGCACCTGTCGTTGTTGGCGGGCGCGGGCGTGCTCGGACGGGTCAAGGACGGCCAGCGCGTCTTCTACGGCGTGAAGTCGCCGTTGGTGACCGAGCTGTGCGGGATGGTCTGCGCCCACCTGGGCATGTGAGCGGTCGCGGAGGCCGCCCCGAGATCGCAGCGGTGGGCGCGCCGCGCTGACGCCGTCGTCGGACGGATCTCCACCGCTCCACCGTCCTACTTCTTCTTGAGGAACGGCGACCGCTCTTGCGGCTGTGACCAGGGGTCCGCCGCGGTCTTCATGTGGGCTTCGAGCCGCTTCACGACGTCGGGATTCGCGGTGGCGACGTCCTTGGTCTCAGCCGGGTCGGTGGCGAGGTCGTAGAGTTCGAGCGGCTTGTCGGCGTCGAGCTTCACGCCCTTCCAATCGCCTTCGCGGACGGCCTGCAGGTAGCCTTTCTCGTGGCTTTCCCAGTAGAGATACGCATGCGCGCGCTTGGGCGTCGCGCCGAAGAACGTTGGTAGGACCGAGATGCCGTCGATGTCCTTGGGCGGCGTGCGGTCGACGAGGTCGGCGAGGGTGGGCAACAGGTCCCAGAACGCGACGGGCAGGGCGTTGACGGCGCCGGGCTTGATCCGGCCGGGCCAGCGGGCGATCAAGGGCACGCGGATGCCGCCTTCGTAGAGGTCGCGCTTGATGCCGCGGAACGGTCCGGAGCTGGCGAAGAACCTCGGGTCCACGCCGCCTTCCTTGTGCGGGCCGTTGTCGCTGGTGAAGAGGATCAAGGTGTCCTGGTCGATCTTCCGTTTCTTGAGGTCCTCCATCAGCGCCCCGACGAAGGCGTCGAGCCGGGAGATCATCGCGGCCTTGGCCTTCTCCGGCTCCGGCCAATCCATCTTGCCGTACGCGCCGAGCGAGGGGACCTCCATGCCGTTCGTGCCCCGCTCGTTGTTGGCGTGCGGGATGGTGGTGGGGAAGTAGAGGAAGAACGGGTCGTCCTCGTTGATCCGGATGAAGTTGCCGGCGGCCTTCTGGAAAAGGTTCGGCGCGTAGTCGCCGCGCTTGCCGTCCTGGTTGCCGGGCAGGGCGTACTGGAGGTCCTCGTTCCGCCAGAGCATGGCCGGGTAGTAGTCGTGGGCGTGGGCCTGGTCGAGGTAGCCGAGCCATTCCTCGAAGCCTTGCCGGTTCGGATGGCCGGTGGTGCCTTCCCAGCCGAGCGCCCATTTGCCGAAGGCCCCGCAATGGTAGCCGGCGCTCTTCAGCACCTCGGCGATGGTGACGTCCTCGGGCTCCAACGGGACCTGCACGTTGCTGCGGACGCGTCCGTGGCCGGAGTGCTTGCCGGTCATCAACGCGCAGCGGCTCGGCGCGCACACGGTGTTGCCGGCATAAGCCTGGGTGAAGCGCATGCCCTCGGCGGCGAGGCGGTCGATGTTCGGCGTCTGGATCTTCGTCTGGCCGTAGCAGCCGAGGTCGCCGTAGCCGAGGTCGTCGGCGACGATGAGGACGATGTTGGGCGTCTTCGCTTGGCGGCGCGGGTTGCGGGTCGGCTCCGCGGCAGGGCGGGGATCGGCGGCCGATGCGGACGTGGCCGCGATCAGCGACAGCAACAGCGCGGGCAGCAGCAGACGGAGGACGGGGGCGATGGCGTTCAAGCGAGGTACGGGATGGTGAGCGGGCCTTGGGGCAGGACGGCGACGCGCGAGCGCGGCCCGGCCTGGTCGAGAGCGCGCGCGACGGCGGCGGCGATGTCGGGGCAGGGGACAAGATGGGCGGCGCGGACGGCGGCGTCCGGCATGGAGGAATGGAGCAGGACGGTCGCGCGGCGCTGGACCAGCGCCTGGATCTGCGCCTGCCATTGCTCCGGGCGCTGGAAACCCGGCGTGGCGAGCAGGGCGAGGATCTCTTCCGGCGAACCGCCTTCGCGCAACAACCGGTCGAAGGGGCTGCCGCCGGGGATCCCTTCCCGGCATTCCGCGGCGAGGATGATGGTGCCGCCCGGCGCGACGATGCGGGCGGCGGCGCTCACTCCCTTGACCCCTTGGTAGAGGTTCATGTCGAGCGGATAGCCGGAGTTCGTGGTCACGACCACCTCGAACGGGCCCGACACCTTCTGCATCGCCGAGGCGCGGACCGACTCGCGTCCGGCGCGGTGGGCCTCGACCAGGTCGCCGGCGAAGACGCCGGTGATCGCCCGGTGGTCGTCGAGCGTGACGTTGACGAGGAAGCTCGGGCCGACCCGGAGGGAGATGTCGCGGAGCTCTTCCCAGAGCGGATTGCCCTCGCAGATGCCGAAGGTCGCCTGCGGCGAGGCGAGATGGTGCGCGCCGTGGTTGCTCATCACCGTCGAGACGTGGGCGACGCCGGGCATCAGGGCCTTCGGCCCGCCGCTGAAACCGGCGAAGAAGTGCGGCTCGATGAAGCCGGTGAGGATGCGCACGTCGGCTTCGACGGCGATGCGGTTGACCAAGGCAGGCGCGCCGGTCCGGGTGACGCCGAGCGCCACGCAGGCGTCGAGGTTGTCCGGCTCGTGGTTCACCACGCGCCATCCGGCGACGACCTCGGGCGTGAGCATCTGCTCCAGCTCGGCGCGGGTGTTGGGCCGGTGCGTGCCGAGCTGGTTCAACAGCGTGACCTGCTCGCGGCGGACGCCTTTCTCCTCCAGGTAGGCCAGCAGCCACGGGATCAAACGGTGGTTCGGCGTCGCGCGCGTGATGTCGGTGAAGAGGACGACTATCTTTGCTCCGGGCTTGAGCCGCTCCGCGAGCGGCGCCGCGCCGATGGGCCGTTCCAACGCCGCGAGCAGGGCGGCGCGCTCATCGGCGAGCGCGGGCCGATGCGACGGCTCGATGACCGTGGTCCGGCCCTCGGGGAACTCGACCGGTAGATGACCCTGCCCGTAGGCGAGGCGGACGTTCATGGCGCGGGCAAGGTAGCGGATCGGCACCGCAAATCGATGCGAATGATCTTCGCCCCGCGACATCCGAGGGCATCGGGCTCGCGGGTGCCGGATGCGACCGGCCGGGCCTCCGGCACGAGGAAACGGATCTGGACGGCGATCGTCGGGAGCGCCGTCGGGGTCGTCGTCGCGGCCGGGACGATCCCCCTCGACGGAGTGCGGACGGTCGTGTCTGCGCTCCGTTCCCGAGCTCCTCGTTCAGAACCCAATGCCCTTTGACAGCGTCCGGATCCGCACCAGGTCGTGGTTCGAGGTGATGTAGAGCGTCGAGCCGTCGTCGCCCCATGCGCAGTTCCCGGTCGGTTGCCCCGTGACCAAGGTGCCCAGGTGCGTGCCGTCCGGCGCGATCACCAGCACGCCGCCCGGACCGGTCGCCCACAGGTTGCCGCGGGCGTCGACCTTGAGCCCGTCCGGATTGCCGGGACGGTCGGGACGCGCGAGCGGCGCGGCGTCGAAGAACACGCGGCCCTTGCCGGCCGAGCCGTCCGGGGCGAGCTCGAAGGCCATGATCACCGGTCCTTTCGGGTCGGAAACGGCGACATAGAGCGTCTTCTCGTCGGGCGAGAGGCCGATGCCGTTGGGGAAGGTGAGCTTGCTGGTGACGAGGCCGATCGAGCCGTCGGTGCGGCGCACGTACACGCCGTTGAACATGATCTCCTTCAGCGGGCTCGCGTCGAGCAGCGCGTGGCCGTAGGGCGGATCGGTGAAGAAGAGGCGTCCGTCGCGGGCGAACACGAGGTCGTTGGGCGAGCTGAAGCGGCGTCCGTTGAAGAACTCGGCGAAGGGCGTGAACTTCGTCCCGTCGAGGCGCGAGATGCGGCGGTCGCCGTGCTGGCAGAGATAGAGGTGCCCCGCGGCATCGGTCGTGAGCCCGTTGGAGCCGGGTTCGCGGAACTGCAGCGCCGATCCGGTGTAGCCGCTCGGCTCCAGGAAGACCGACACGCCGTCGCGCTCCGACCAGCGGTAGGCGCGGTTCTTCGGAACGTCGGAGAACACCAGAGCGCCGTCGCGCTTGAGCCATGTCGGCCCTTCGGACCACGTGAAACCGTCCACCAGTTTCTCCATCTGCGTCCCGGGCGCGACGAGCGCATCGAAGGCCGGCGAGAGCCGCTCGACCGTGCCGTAAGACGGATACGCCTTGCGCGCCGGAGCCGTCGCTTTACTCGACGCCGAGGTCGTGCCGGCGCCGGGGACGGCGGAGCTGCGCGAGCGGACGAGGACGTCCTGTTGGGCTCGGGCGATCAGGCCCGTCGCGACGAGGGCGGCGAAGACGTGGAGAGCGTTCATGGGATGCCGCGAAGCTAGGCAAGCCCGCGGCGCCGGGTCAACCGGCACGGCGTCGTTCGGGGCCTCGGCCGGATCGCGTGGCCGCTTGCCTCGTCCCGGTCCCCGCATGACTCTCGGCGCATGGACGAGCAGACGTACGACGCCATCGTCATCGGGGGCGGGCCGGGCGGCAGCTGTTCCGCCACCTTGCTCGCGCGGGCCGGACGGCGCGTGCTGGTGCTGGAGAAGGAACGCTTCCCCCGGTTCCATATCGGCGAGTCGTTGCTGCCGTACAACCATCCCATCTTCGAGGAGCTGGGCGTGCTCGGGAAACTCGGGGCCGCCGGTTTCCCGGTGAAGCGCGGCGCGCAGTTCCATCTCGGCAACGGCAGCAAAGGCACCGCGTTCATCTTCCGCAACGGCGCGTTCACGCGGCACACCGAGGCCTTCCAGGTCGAGCGCGCGCGGTTCGACGACATCCTGCTCCGCCATGCCGAGGCCTCCGGCGCCGAGGTGCGCGAAGGCACCGCGGCGACGCGCTTCGCGGAGGACGCCGACGGCGTGACCGTCGAGACCGTGGACGACGAGGGTGCGGCGCGGACGTTCCGCGCGCGGTTCGTCATCGATGCCTCCGGGCGCGGCAACCTGACCGGCAACCAGGAGGACCTCCGCGTCCCCAACCCGAAGCTCAAGAAGCTCGCGGTCTTCGCCCATTTCCAGGGCGTGCGGCTCGACCCCGGCGAGAAGGGCGGCGACACGGTCATCGTGCGGCTCCAGCACGGATGGTTCTGGCTCATCCCGCTGGCCCGCGATCCCTCGGGCGGCGACGACAACAAGGTGAGCGTCGGGCTGGTGATGGACCGCGACGCCTTCGCCGCCGCCAAGCGGACG
>CANGMH010000264.1 GCA_947454005.1 Verrucomicrobiota bacterium | reverse complement strand
GCGGGTGCGGGCCGGACGCGGTTCACGCTGCGCGACTTCCCGGCGGGAAGGTTCAACAGGTTCCGCTTCCGGTCGGGCCCACGCCGGACCAGAACCACCGCGATCCTGCGACGATCCCGACCGGCGACCCGTTGAACCCGACCGTGAACGGTCTGCACTGGGGGTGGCAGGGCGGCTTCGTGTCGATGGCGCTCGAAGGTCGGTGGCGCGATGCGGTCGCGGCCTTGGGCGGCTATTCGTATCACTTGGCGACCGATGCGTTGGCGATCGAGGTCGAGGTCCCGCTCCGCACGGACAGCGGAGCCGACCGTGATCTCCGGCTCACGTTGGATGTCGCGAAGGTCTTCGCCGAGCCGCATCCCATCCGGATCGCCGACGGCGCGGGATCGACCCATTCGCGCGCCGGCGATCCGCTGGCGGCGAGATTGGGCGAGAACATCGCGCGGGCGTTCCGCGCGGAGTTCGTCGCTGCCGCCACGCCGGCCGACCCGGCGGCCGCACCGGGAACGAGGGTGGTCGCGGCGGGGGCGACGCCGTACCGGCTGAAGTTGTCGCGCACGTTCCCGCGTCCATCGCTGCCGACGGACAACCCGCTCACCGAGGAAGGCGTGGCCCTGGGCCGCCGGCTTTTCCACGATACCTCGCTCTCGGTGAACGGCACGCAGTCATGCGCCTCCTGCCACCAGGCGACGGCGGCGTTCACCGATCCGGGCCGGCGATCCAGCGTCGGCGCGGAGGGCACCGCCGGTCCACGCAACACGATGCCGCTCGCGAACCTGGCATGGCAGACCTCGTTCTTCTGGGATGGTCGCGCGACATCGTTGCGCGAGCAGGTGCTCATGCCGGTGACCAACCCGGTCGAGATGCACGAGTCGTTGACCAACGTGGTCCGGACGCTCGAACGGGCGGCCCAAGGGCCGGCGTTCGCCTCGGCCTTCGGCACACCGGACATCACCGCCGACCGCGTCGCGAGGGCCCTGGAACAGTATCTTCTCACGCTGACGTCGCACGGCTCGAAGTTCGACCAGGTGCTGTCCGGCACCGCGGTGTTCGACGCCCAGGAGCAGCGCGGTTTCGAGTTGTTCCACACCGAGCACGATCCGCGGCGCGGACTGGCCGGGGCCGATTGCTTCCATTGCCACGGAGGCCCGCTGTTCAGCGACTTCGCGTTCCACAACAACGGCCTCGATGCCGAAGGCGGCGCGAAGGACCCCGGTCGCCGCCTCGCCACCGGGGACCGCGCCGACACCGCGAAGTTCAAGACGCCTTCGCTCCGCGACGTCGCGCTGACCGCGCCGTACATGCATGACGGGCGTTTCGCGACGCTCGAGGAAGTGGTCGCCCACTACTGCACGGGCGTCCGCCGCAGCGGCACGCTGGACCCCAACCTCGCCAAGCATCCCGACGGCGGCATCGCGCTCGGCGCCGCGGACCAAGCCGCTCTGGTCGCGTTCCTCCGGACTCTGACCGACCTCGGGAAGTCCACCGGACCGGCCTCCGTCGCACGCACACCTTGAGAACGAAAACGACGGACGCAGGCAGGTGCAAAACAGGACCCCGACAAGATCTCATCCTCGGCGGCACATCGGCAGCGTCCGTGTGGACGCGACCGGCGGGACCGCATCATCGCCAACACCCAGTCATCCCATGAAGACACGATCGTTCGTCCGTGTTTGTTCCCCGATCGCCATGTCGGTCGGCATCGCAGGCCTCCTCGCGGACGTGCCGCCGCGGCAACCCGACCGCCGTGCCGAGCGTCCGCATCCCGGCGCCGTCGCACCCGTCCGGCCTTCACCGCGACCGTCCTTCGGGGACCCGCTGCCGTGCCTCACCTCCGCGCAGCAGGCCGCCTTCGCGGCCGGCCTCGAGGAGTTCACCCACGTCGAGACGCCCGCGGGCGGACTCGGTCCGATCTTCAACAACGTCTCGTGCCTCGCCTGCCATGGTACGCCCGCGGTCGGCGGCAGCAGCGACCTGCTGGTCACGCGTTTCGGGCGGATGGTCGACGGGCGTTTCGATCCGATGGACCCCCAAGGGGGATCGCTGCTCCAGCAGTTCGCCATCGATCCGGCGGTGCAGGAGGTCGTCCCCCACGACGCCACCGTCGTCGCTCACCGGCAATCGACGCCGCTCTTCGGGCTCGGGCTGGTCGAGGCCATACCGGACAGCGCCATCGTCCAGTACGCGCGGCGGGCGAAACCGGACAACGTCCGCGGCCGGGCCGCCGTGGTGGACGACGTGGCGTCGGGGCAGAAGCGGATCGGGCGGTTCGGATGGAAGGCGCAGCAGGCGACGCTGCTCTCGTTCGCGGGCGACGCCTACCTGAACGAGATGGGCATCACGAGCCGGCTGTTCCCGGTGGAGAACGCCCCCAACGGCGACACGGCGCGGCTGGCGCGCTTCGACGCGTTCCTCGATCCGGAGGACGAAGTGGATCCGGTCACGGAGAAGGGCGACATCGACCACGCGGCGGACTTCATGCGGCTGCTCGCTCCTCCGCCGCGGCTCGCGGCCACGCCGTCGTCACGACAAGGCGAGGCGCTCTTCGGCCAGATCGGCTGCGCCGTCTGCCACGTTCCGGTGATGCGGACCGGACCGAACCCGGTCGCCGCCCTCTCGGACAAACCGGTGGAATTGTACTCCGACCTGCTGTTGCACGACATGGGCCGGCTCGGCGACGGCATCGGCCAAGCGGATGCCGGGATCCGCGACATGAAGACCGCGCCGCTGTGGGGGCTCCGGGCGAGCGCCCCTTATCTCCATGACGGGCGCGCCGAGACGGTGGACGAGGCCGTCCGCGGCCACGACGGCGAAGCGGCGGTCGCGCGCGACCGTTACCAACGCCTGCTGCCCAGCCAGCGCCGGCAGTTGCTGGACTTCTTGGACACGCTATGACCCGATGGAAAGCCGGACCGGGCCCGGGTGCTTCGCCGGAGTGCCCGGGTCCGGACATCATCCCGGTCCCGGCTCCGCGCGGAACTGCGGCTTGCGGCTCACTCGGGCGGGTCCATAGCATCCCGGCGCATGATGAATCTTGATCGCCGTGCCGGGTGGGTCGCCGCGTTGCTCGGCCTGACCTTGGTCTCCGGTTGCTCCTCGACGGCACCGAAAGGCACCGCCGCTGCCGTCCCCAAGAAAAAGCGGTACGTCTATCTTCCTTCGGAGACGGGCAGTCACCTGCCCCGCCGCGTCGAAGTGGATGACGACGGCTCCACGAACTCTGTATCAGGCGCCACGATCAAGGTCGATCCCGCCGCGATGCGGGAGATGCAGCGCCCGGGCTCCCTGCCCAAGCGCGGTGGCAATTGAGCCGCGGATGCGGACCACGGCCCGCGCACGGCGGCCACCCGGGTGGGTCACTTCGCTCCCGGCAGCTCGAACTTCAGCGGGTTCTCCGCGCCCGCACCCGCACCCGCACCGGCGCCGGGCTGCGCGTCGGCCTTCTTGTCGGCGAAAAGATCGCCACGGTTCTTGAGGAAGGCGTCGATGGACCACTTGCTGACGCTGTAGGTCCACTTGGAGAAGGCCTGTTCCGCTTTCAGCTTCTCCTGCTGCTTCGCGAGCTTGTCGGCGAATTCCTTGTCGAGCTTGGTCTTCTCCTCGGGCTTCTCGTCCTTGCCCGGGGTGCGCTCCTTGGCCAGCGAGGCGTCCACGGAGACCTGCACCGGGTAGCTGTCGTCGGCCGAGGCCTTGCCAACGCGGAGCTTGTAGGTGAAGCCGGCCGCGGTCTGGACGACCGTCTCGACCGGCTGGTCGAGCCCGAGCGCCTTGAGGTCGGGCGCGATGATCACATCGTTGAAGCTCGGTCCGCTCAGGATGCTGCTGAAACCGGCGGCCTTGTTCTTGTCGAGCTCCTCGCCGGCCTTGGCATCGGCCAGGGCCCAGTCGCCGAACTCGTTGGTGCGGGTGAGGCGGAAGCTGTTGGTCGCCTCCGCCCGGGTCACCGTGACGGCTACCGGCAGCTCGACCTTGATGAACTCCTTGGCGATCCAGTCCTCCGCCTTCGGGTTCGCGCCGGTCAGCGGATCGCCGACCACGGCGACGGAAGCGATGTCGGTGCCGGCCATGACGTAACGGCCGTCAGGGAACGCGCCGCCGCCGAACGGCGAGCTTTCTTCGGCCGCGCCGCCGCCCTTTACGTGCTTCTTGCCGACGGTCAACGTCTTCAAGGCCTTCCCGTCGGCCCCGAGGAGCTCGACGGTCGTCGCGGTCTCCTTGGTCAGCTCCAGCATCGGCAGGCGCGACGGCCCGACCCGCACCGGTTGCGCGACCTTGAGGTCGGCGAGCTTGCGGACGAAATCGGCGAGCTCGCCGAAATTGGCGGGATAACCGCCGCGCTCCTTCACCGACCAGCCGTCGCCGGACTTGGCGATGTTGAGCGCGTTGGTTCCCTGGGTGAGGCGGATGCCGGCCACCGCGTTGACATCGATCTCGCCGAGGACCTTGCCGCCCATCTGGCCGGACGACGCCTGGTAATCGGCCTTCTTGGACCTGAGGACCATCAGGCCGCCTCCGCCGAGGACGACGGCGGCTGCGAGGAGCACGAGGAATTGCTTCGACTTCATAGCGCGAGGGGAGAGGGATCGGGGTTCACTTCGCGGCGACCTTCTTGCGGCGGGCGACGGCGAGCGCGATGCCGGTCGCGGTCACGAACAGGGGCATCAGCGCGATGTTCGCCCACTTCAGGCGGTTCTCGAGGGCATCGACGTCCTGGCGCAGGTTGCGGCGCTCGACGCGGAGCTCCTTCTTGGTCTCCGCCTGCTGCTTGCTGAACTCCTTGAGCGCGGACTGCTGCTCAGGGGTGAGGATGACGCGGGAGGTGTTGCCCTCCTTCTTCACCTGCATCTCGCTGAGCTTGCCTTGGAGGTCGTTCAGCTTCTTGTCGAGCGACTCGATCTTCGCCTGGTAGCGGAGACGGGCGTCGGTCTCCATCTTCTGGACGACCGTGAACGGCCGGCGCAGCGAGGCGCGGCCGCGGGCGCCGATGAGGTTCGAATCGCCGGCGGCCTGCTCGACGAGGTTCTGGAGCAGGTTGAGGTTGCCGTTGCGCGGCACCGCGATGCGGAACATCGGGTTCACCTCGACGCAATACGGATCGTAGAGGAAGTCGGCGTCGCCGAAGAGATAGACCACGCCGGCGCCCTTCGATTCCTTGAGGTAGTCGGCGGCGGCCGGGGAATTGGTGCCGGCAGGAGCGTTCGTCGCGCCCGGACGACCGTCGGCGAAGGCGGTCTTGAACTTGCCGCTCAGGCGCATGCCCAAGGTGTAGCTGACGCCGCTGGGCTTGAAGTCGTCGACGATCTTCTGGCCATTGAGCTGGGCGGTGACGCCGTCGACGATCTGCGATTTGTCGGTCGTCTTGAGCAGCACGTCCTGGGTCAGGCCGTCGGCGGCCTTGCCGGTGAAGGCGCCCGCGAACGGGATCCACAGGTCGTCGCTCTGGCTGGTCACGGCGTCGTCCTTGTTGATGCCGGTGGCGTTCATGAACAAGAACGACGGCACGTATTGCGGCTGTCCATTGCGGCCGCCGAGCTGGCGCATGAAGTTGAGGTCGGCGACGACCTTGGCGGTGTCGAACTCATAGCCCCAGGCCTTGAGCAGCTTCGGCAGGGACGAGCCGCCGCCCATGTTGAAACCCATCGGGTTCGGCTGACGGTTGTCGGCGAGGCAGAGGGCGTCGAGGAAGGCGACGAGCTTGCCGCCGCGCAGCACGAACTGGTCGAGGGCGAACTGGGCCTTGTCCGAGATGTCCTTCGGGTGCAGCACGAGCAGCACCTTGATCTTCTCGTCGATCGACTCGACGTCCATGCCGACCTGCTGCACGTCGAAGTCGCGCTTCAGCTCGTTGATGAAGACCCAGGGCTCGCTGCCCTGCTGGCGGCCCATCTGCATCATCATCGGGTTCGCCGGCTGGCCGAAGATCGGCAACGGCGACATCACGCCGACGACCGGCTTGGTCGTGGTGAGGATCTGCGAAAGCGCGCGGGCGAGGTCGTACTCCAGCAGCTTCTCGCGCTGGGGCGAGAGGAAGGGCAAGGCGGCCTTCTGGGGCGGATACTCGATGGCCACGCCGAGGTAGAGG